>JAEZGU010000258.1 GCA_023416855.1 Bacillota bacterium | reverse complement strand
AATGTCTAACAGGTATAAGTATATCTATTTTAACCTTAGTCAAGATGAAAAGATTTAATAATTCAGTTAGATCATAATTAGATTATCTTGAGGTATAGATAACTAAAAAGGAACCCCTCTGGGGGTTGTGGGTTCTCATAAAGTTTGAAAAAATCATAACGTAATATAGGGCATCTTGGCATCTAATTCTCAAAAAGTTTGAAGAGAATTCTCAAATAGTTTGAAAGAAAGGTCCTAAATCTCAAATAGTTTGAAAAAAAATGGGAGTATCCAGAATTTTGTGTTGTCATGTAAAGAAATATTAATTCACTTCGGTCGGAACGCATTTTTACTCCTCAAAATAATAAAGCTATAAATTAGTACTACGGTCTATTTACTTTTATCGTAAGTCTTATGGATTTGTCGCAGTTGCATGTTTTCACTCTTACTCTCCAATTGTAAATTGATAATGGTCTGTAATCATATATCCGTTAATGCAATTGTTTATATCTTTATAGACTTTTGTACTTGGATAATCGGAATTATTCTCATGTTTCATTGAATATGTAAGATGCACCACTGCATATGCAAATTCAGAATCTCGAAAATGAAACAATACATAATCACAATCACTTCGTCTTCCAATTACGTTAACCTTCTTACCGAATAAAACATGATTCTTTCCTGCTTCCTTCTTTAACTCATTTTTAAAAAGATGCTGATTAGTAATTATTTTATTCCAAGGCTCGGACCAGTTAATATTGTGTCCCCTGTACCCTTGTCCCTGATAGTTTTTTGCCAACAAACAAATTCATTATCTGAACTTGAAGACATTGCTTCAATATATTTAGTAAAATTGAACCCATCAAATTTTGAGACCTTCTCGAATACATCATTATACCCAATAGCCTCAGAGGGAACTAAACATCCTTTTTCCCTCTTAAATATGACTAAAAAAACATCATCCATAATGGGACCCTGGCTAGTTGTAATAACTGATACTTTTATAATTTCGTCCCATTTAGCAGATTCAATATCCCCATTTGGATGAATGACTTCTAACCCAGTATCATTACAAAGCACCTTTGTTTTAGGCATAGTAGCATTTTGTTTTTGTTTTGTACTATTCTGATTTTGCTTGCCAAACAACTTTCTTAGAAAATCACTCACGATTACCCCCTATAAGTGCCATATAATATGGATTTGTTGCAGCTGCGTTTTCAGTTGTCTAAAAATTTATACTCTATTTCCAAATGCTTTGTTAATTGTCTCTATTGATTTTAATATGCCATTCTTTGTGCCTTTATCAAATATTATCTCTTTTTGTGAAAGTACTTTTTTCATTATTATCCTGAATTCTCCCAAGAACTCAGATGAAGTTGTAAATGGAGTACTACAGAACTGGTTAATTTCTGATGCTAATTCATGTTTATTTCGTTTCATAAGCTCAGAAGACATATGGTCAGCAAATTTTTTTATATCTTGTGGGTTTTCAAACTTCCATTCCACATTAATACCTCCTGAAAAATTGATTATGTATGTATTATGGATTTGTTACAGTTGCATATTTTATAAACAATGTGAAGTAAAACAACATCTGATTATTCTAAATAGTGGAATTGTTATTTTTGCTTCATTCCAAACGCAATCCATCGTCTGTCTATATCTTCTAACACAAATTCCAAATTATTATAATCTGTTTTATGGAGTGGGCGAACAATTTTAGCACCTTTACCTATAAATTCATTTTGCAAATCTTCTTGATTATCTGTGATAAAATAAGCATCTTCCCCATAACCATAAAGTTCTCTATTCGGGAAGACTTTTTTAGTATTTGCCTGAGTTAATACTATTTCTGTACTGTCACGGTAAAGGCATATATGGGGTTCTTTTACGTCCAAATACTTAACAATTCTAAACCCCATAATTTCGTTATAATACTTGGCGGTTTCTTCGATATTCGGCGTAGGAAATACTGCAAGTAATGAGTAAAGATGTTTTTCCATAATTTATTTCCTCCTGTAAATGCGGATCTTTAAAACAATTATCGGTCCTGTGAATTAATGGTTTTGTTAAACAACTCCATTTTAATGATCCTCAAATTTCTTATTAGTTTACTAATTCGCACTCATACACTCTTTGAAAACTAAGATTCCAGTACTTTCTTATCAATCTAAATTTAGAATTTGGAGGCAATAAGAATTCGCACTCATTTAGTAAACTAAATTTTATATATACGCCTTTAGTACCTACCGGTAGGTATAACTTCAGCAAACAATTATAATTATGAGTTTTTGCAAAATCTTTGAGTTGATTTTGTACCAGAGTAGTACTCATAAAACCCTTATCCTCAAATACTTGTCCAACGTTAGGTTTCTTTGTATCAAACAAAAGTTTAAAAAGAGCATTACTAGTATATCTATATACGATAATATTTTCTTTTAATTCAAATTTACGAATCTCATTTGCTATGATATAAGTATCCCTTGAATATTCTTTTACCTCTTCTTCAGTTAAATCTTTATATCCCCTAAGAAACAGATTATATATTATACTCATGTTACCTGCGTAATTGAATAACAATTGAGACACATCGTTTTTATTTAACCTCATATCCCTGTTCCATGAGCCAAAATGTTCTAAACCCCAATTATCTGCTTCTTGTGAAGTATAGAATTCTTTATATGCTTTTTTATTTATCAATAAGAAATCACCCCAATTAAAATTATAAGCGTAGAAATTAGAAATTTATAAATATAGTGTGAAATTTGTTCTAAGTACTATCCGCATAATCCCCTATTTATTGAATCCATTATGGACTCGTTCTTAAAGATTCTGTAATTTCCTCAGCCAACTTTTTTACTAAATAATGATTATCTGTTCGTCCTTTTTGTAAAATGTAATCCTCAATATTCTTATTTTTTAGATTTGAATCCTTTATGTTACTTAAAATTGATATTCTTATATTGCTTATAGATTCGCTCATAACATATGCTAATCGTTCTAACACAACAGTTTCATATAGACCTACTTTAGATAATATGATTAAGCTTTTAGTAGCATAATACTGAGCGTCTTTATGTTTGGCAGTATCTACTGATAATATAAAATTTATAATAATACCTAGTATATTACTATCAATACTTGTAAAGCCTTCCATTGATAAAAAGAGGTTGATATTCTTTACTATTGAAATGAAATCCGACTCCCCATAACCCATTGCTTTAGCAAAGCCGATCGCTGCTTCTTCAAATGTACAGCTACTAAAGCCTATTTTCATTAATAAAATATTAAATTCTAGTGAATTTCGAGTTGCTATTTCAAACATAGGGTCTGTTATTGCACTGATTAGACTATTTCCATCTAATCTTTTTAAAAAGTCAGCCCATGAAGGATATTGAGTAAATACACTTTTCAAATATAATAATAAAATTATGGCCGAATTCTTTTGGTCTGCTTGTTGCACTTTATTAACAAGCGTCTTCTCAATTGCTATCAGTATATTAGATATTTCATCATGACTTAATTGAACATTGTTTCTTTTTATAATATTTCTCACTATATCAAATGGATTCCATGCAAACGCAGAATACTCAGAAGCACTTGTTTTTTGATTTCTCTTCATAGCAATTTTTATGTAATTATCAATATGTTGTTTTAAATTATCTTTATTAAATTCGAGATCATACTCATTATTATAAAATTCAGGCATAAATGACTTAACTGCATTATCAATTTCATTAAAATTTAAATATGAATTCATTCTCAATGCAATAATCGCGTCTTGTAGCACGTCTTTATCTGGAAATCCTTTCTCTTTCATTAAAGAAATATACTGATTTTGTAATTCTATTTGACAATACTCGCTAACCTTCGTAAAATCCAAATAACTTGTTATTTCGAGTACTTCTCGGTAATATCTGCGGATGTTATTTTTGAAAAATCTGATAACTAACTCAGATACTTTTTGATTATCAATACGATATATATTAGATTTTATAGTTTTCAATATATAGTATCCCATTTTAACAATTTTTCTATTATCTACACACCATTCAAAAGAATTTTGTATAAAAAATGCCATTTGTATAGCATATTGTTCATCATTAAAATAGTAACCGAAATACTCAAGCATAAGGCATAAAGAGGTCAGGCGTTTATAATTAAACGGTAAAGTATTAATACTTATTATTAAATTATCTATGTCTATTGGAGTTATAGCGCTTACACTCTGATTATACTTATCAACAATATTTTCAATCTTTTTATCATTTTGTAATAAAATATGAATTTTTATAAGTTCAACAAATAATCTAATATCGTATGAGTCAATATATAACGTAAAAAGAATATCAGCATAGTTTTCTCTCATAGCTAGAATATGCGTAAGTGAACCTAGTCTAACAGAAATATTAAACGATGATGCAATGTCATCAAAAAAGCGATATATTGTCCCGCCTCTCCATGAGTACGGAGATTCCGTGTGCTTTTCAAAATACTCCTTAAGAAGTTTAGATCTGCTATTACCATTAAACCTATCAAGTAATGGGTAATAAACAGTTTCAGGGCTATTATCTAACATTTTTTGGGCATCAGTTTCATATGAAATTATATTATTAATTTCGTTAATAATATTTTTTACATTACGCATATCAATAGCGATATCATTCAAACACCATTGTGGTATATTTGAATTATTCTTTGCTTTTTCATATGCTTGGTTTATATTACTGTAACACTCTTCTAAATTATTGTTGAAATAACTTGAAATTGCATCGAGTCGTAATTCAACTATATTTTTAATATCTTCCTCATGATCTGATAAAATACTATATTTCAGCTGAGTAAAATTCTCTTCATTGAATACTCGTTGTCCAATTACAGATGACAAAAAATTAGCACATAAGCAATCATAAGTTAATGAATTATCTTTTACCCCATTGGGCATATATTCACCATAGGGATTTAGAACTCTTACTAGTTCACTCTCAGAAGTATAGTTTTTAAAGACTTCCCTTCTTAATATAAACTTACTTGTTGATGCCGAAGAGATCATAATATGTTGTGTTGTTTTTTTTGTATCTATACTTTCGACATTAGTACCTCTATATAAATCAATGATATCTTGTAATACACTTTTATATGCAATAGTTGAAAAATCGGAAAACTCATGTATTTTGTCGCAGTACTTTACTGAACTAGAAATCATTAGTTCATTCTGCAAGGGTGTTGGATTTTTGTCCTTTTCATCGCAAAAGAAATAAAGGCGGTGAATACCTGCTTTTGCAGCTCTTTCATGTTCGGCCAGTACTGCGTCAGATATTCCATCTGCATTATCTATAAGAAATATACATAAATTAGACAAAGATACTTCCTTCAGATAAGCACTTCTGACATCTTGGCTACTTGCTCCTTCTGTTTCAAAAGCATAAACATAGGCAACCATACCGGTTTCAAGTAGAAGAGATTTTAAAGCTTTGCGCACTATATTATATCGTTCATTAATTTTTGAACTTATAAAAATTGTAAGTTTACGTTCAATAGTGCTATCATTCATTGATGTTATTCCTTTCTTATTTGTACATAAATTTTGCTTTTTCAGTATTACAGTTCAAGTTATATGGGTACCTTGATATAAGCATAATATGTATTCAGCTATAGTAACGTAGTATGACATCACATGTAACCGTCTGGTCAAGGAGAGCCCCCTTACCAGCTTACATCTTTACGAAAGTCCTGAAGATTGTTTTTACTGAGAAACTCTGATTCATTTGCTTGCTTCAATTCACCAGCTGAATTGTGCCTCTTTGTACCTTGCATTATATAACATACTTTTCTTGCTCGTGTTAGCCCTACATAATGCAAATTGAGAGACTGTTCATAATCTTCTTTACTTGCTTGGTAAGGAGGCATAACCCACTGATATAAATCCAAGTGGAATACAATATCAAACTCTAATCCCTTTGATTTATGTAGACTCAAAATGTTTATTTCTTCATCCTTCGCAGGAGTATAGCTTTTTAATTTCTCATCTGTAGCCAATATTTCTCTAAAAACATCAATAACATCTGTGCTTTCATATTTTGGATATACCATTTTAACAAGTTTTATGAAGTTAGGCATTTCATCAACCAATTGATGCTCTTTAAGGTCAAATAACTCTTTGATGATCTTCAATGCTTTTTGATAACTCAAATAATTAGCTTCTTCGTTAAAATACCTATCAACAAAATCCACATTATATACTGATGGATCATAATAGCACTGAAGAAAATCATTAAAAAACCTCGCCCAATAAGAGTTTATATGATTAAGTTCAGTGTCTTGAAATAACTTACAGGGTAATCCAATGTTATTAAACACTCGCTGCACAGTTGAATTATTACGGCAAAGAATTGCTACCCTATTATTATTACAAACCTCATATCTTTCTTTTATTGCGGGTAAGTAAGCACCAATTGATTTAGCAATAGAATCTTCATCACCAATGAGGTTCACTTTATATACTCTCTTGTTTTCTTCGGTTACTGCAGTATTAATTCCAAGCAATTTAAGAGAGTAATCTGATATAGATTTATGGCAGCGGTGGTTTCTGGTTATCTCATAAGGTGAAAATTTAGGAACTAAAAGCAAAGAAGTTAAGTATTTGGGATAGCGGTTACTAAATGCATAAATTGCCTGATTTATGTCACCAACGGCAACACCCGTCATACCGCCATTTACTAAGAACATAAAAATTCTATGTTGGATATCACCACAGTCTTGATATTCGTCAATAAAAATGTGAGTATATTTAGCCAGGAGATATTCTTTCGCCTCTCTTACATTTTCTAAGATATAAAGAGCAGTTTCACCAGAAATATCCAAGAAGATATAACCTTTTGAAAGTGCCGATAGTAGCATTTCTATCAGTTCTGGCTTATAGCCATCTTTTATTTTAGATAGTACCTTATACTCTACAATATCATTGACAGAAGTCTTAATATCAAATTGTGTTAAGCATCCTGTTAAGTGGCGTGAAAATGGAATAATAATTTGGTTGATATAAAAGCTATCAATGGTTCCATAAAATGATTGCTTACGCGGTGCTCCGCGATTCTTACATCTCATCTCTAATTCATCACTTGCTTTTTTCGTAAAGGAAATAGCAATCACACCTTGATAGTCATATAAAGTCTGAGAAATAAGATTTATTTTTTCAACTATTGTAAAAGTTTTTCCACTTCCTGGTTTTGCTATTACAACAAGATTCCCATTGTCATTTATTATCTTACTCTGCTCATCTGTTGGTTCTTTAATCTGTGGCATAAGGGTGCACCACCTTTTTAACGAGCACTTCTATTCTTTTTAGAGGGGAAGTAATTTCATTATCAGAAAGTACTTTTAGCTTATTGAAATTAGCTTGCAAATATGCCATCATATTTTCTGCTTTCCGTCTTTGCATATTCTCTACAAGTGCTTCCCGGTCCGTAGACTTATAAAAGCTCTTTAAACTCGGAAACAATTCACTGTTTGCCAAATCCTCCTCTAAATTGTCTTCTGAGAGGAAAATGTTATGTGCATCAAGTCTTCTACGAATTTCACTATTTATTGTTAATGCGGCTTGCGGAATACTTGATTTTACCTTCCACTTATTTGCCTCTTTATTTTCAAGCCAATAAGTATTAATGTCATCATCTTTATCCGAGGAGATAATTTCACTATAAATTCCAATAACTCTTGCTATTCCCGCAAAATAGTTAAATTTTACCCTCTTAATTTTTTGGCTAAAGATATCATTATCCGTACGAACAACATAAGGAATGCCTAACGCTTTGCAGATTTTTATATACGGTTTGAAGCCAACTCCATTTACGGCCAGTATTGTTATATTTAGGTGGTCTAAATCAATTTTTAGGGCTTTAGCCAAAGCCGTGTAAAATAGTACCTCAGAAGGCCCCTCAACTAAGAAAACACCATCACAGAAGAATATTTCAGCAGAAATTGCGTTTAGACGATAACTAAAATCGTCAAATGATAACTTTACCAGATTGCTACAGCCACCTTGCGCAACGCAACTAATTTTATTTGTAGTATAAATTCTTACAATACGTTCTGGTGTAAAATCAGCTGCTATTTGAGGCGAATGTGTTGTAAGAAATACTTGTTCATTAAAGTTATCAATTAAATACTGTGATAATTTCCTTTGCTGATGAGGATGTAAATGGGCTTCTGGCTCTTCTATAGCGTAGAATGTGACGTGATCAAGCGATTTTTGAATATTTTGCTTTGCAATCCATGTCGCTAGAAATATTTGGTTATTCCTTCCATCACCTCCCACACAAAGTGGGGAATCTGCAGTGGAGTAAGACAACTCTAGGTTTTCCAATAACTTCTGAGCATCACTATTTCCAGCTACAAATTGCACGTTTTGATCTTCGTTATGAGCAGATAGTTGCGATAGTGAACTATTCACTGATTCCAATGATGTTTTTATATAATTTAGTGAATTGATACGATTATTTATTCTATCTAGTCCAATTTGAACTTTTTCAATTGTTTTTTTATCCTGCGTTACCTTAGCATCGTCAAGTTGGCTCTTTGCTGTTTCCAATAGTTTAGATTTTTCACGCTTTAAAAATTGAAACAAGTCTCTATTAGTGTCTACGCATTCCATGTTTAGCCGTCTGGTGTAAAAACGTGATGTTTTTTCCTCTAACATCTCTAGTGAAAATCCAACTGCAAAAGAGTAAGTTCCGTCTTTGCTATTTTTGTATTGAATATACGTCTTTCCATCTTTAAGTGCCTCTGCAAATACACTTTTTAAACAATCTTCGGTGACATCAGATATATGAACAATTATTTCTATTTCAGAACATTCAGTATACGCATTATAATCACTATCAGTTAGTTCAAGATCTCTGTCGCTAATTGAACGATCAAATAACAACCGCAAGGCATAAAGAAGATTTGATTTTCCAACATCATTTGCACCAATGATTAGTGTCTTATCTGAAAAATGAATTGTTTCATCAACGAAATTTCTAAATCCTTTGATATGTATCCAATTGATAATCACAGAACCCATCTCCCCATTTTATTCCCACATTAGACATAATTCACTGTATTATTAAAATTATATGTATCACGAGTTATTAACAATAAATATTTCGACATGTTCTAATGAATTCCTTTCTTTTTTAGGGATTTTTTGTAATTGTGAAGTTAATTAGCTTCCAAAAAGGAAACCCCTCCTGGGGTTCATGTAATTTTTATAAAGTTTGAATACTTATATATCTTTTGGATTCATCAAATATAAAGAATACATCTATCTCTGGTTTGACATGGACTTTTGGAATAATTAATTCATATATAAGCTCTTTATTTCACGGTATGAGTACAATTCTTAAGACCTATTATGTTTTTAAAAAAAATATAACTTTATGAGTTCATTTTTAAAGAGAGTGATTCTATGCCATGCTTACGATAATTAAAATTAATTTTAAACTCTTCAAATAAAGTTTTCTTTTTGTATACTCTTTGAAAAATATTTTTATTATCAATTGTATTTATATAAAAAATATAGGGGATAAAATCATTCAATATCCAGTCGTGAGTATAGTCAGCCTTCCATTTTATTTCATTGTTGAATCCCTCCATATTTCTTAAAGAATGAGTGTGACCAGGTTTCCAGATAATCTCGACATAACTACTACTCATATCCTTAACATATAACTCTACTAAAACATCTGCTTTGTTTTTATTTAAATGATTTTTATAAATCTTTATGTGATTTTTAACAGTCAAATTTAAAGGCTGAAAAATATCCCACTCCGTATCTCCAAAATGATCATGTTGTTGTGCAAAATCTACCATAGCTATCCAAATATATTTAGGCACACTTAGTATTGTAAATTCACCTTTACCAACTTCTTCAAAATATGTAGCGCCAATAGTGTTTAATAGAGCACTTTTTCTTTTATCAAATTCTTTATATAAATCATCAAAGATAATAGCAAGTTGCTCTGCTGTCTTTAAATTAGAAATAAATCTATTATGTGGTAATTTAATTGCAACCTCATTATTATCCATGTACCATATAAAATTTCTATTTGTAACCTCTGTTTTGTAACCATTAAAGAAATAAGACTTTATACTATCTTGGTCAAACGAAAACATGCAGTCAGACAAGCCATTTTGCTTAAAAAGAATAAGACAAGATAATTCTTCTTCTATGCTAACTGGCAAAAACGCATTTACTCTAACTTCACCTAATCCATATGCATAAGCACAACTATAAGGGTTTTCTAATATAGTTTTTTCAAATAAATAATCCTTACCTTCACTTAATTCTTTAATTTTCCCTTCATTTTTTGGGTTTTCATCAGCATACTTAAATTGTTGCATTTTTCTAATGACCTCTTCAGCATGTCGATGTGCTTGTTCATGAAAATATCGCAAATTTCCAACTGTAAAGAATTGACTACTTTTTTGATTATTGCAATGGCCACAACTTGGTAAATAGTTTGCAATACAATCTTTTATAAAGTTTTTATCTTTTAGCTCTCTTAGATAGGCTTGTAATTCAATAGAATTGGGCACATCTTTATCACTGCTTGGTATAATGTGATCAATCTCAAGTTGATACATATTTATTTTCTCACCGCAATAAAAGCATTTCTTTCCATATGCTCTATGGATGGCATTTCGTAAGTTTTCATCAGATTTTTTTATATATGTATATCCATCCATTGTATTACCCCTTTGTAATCTGCATTTTTACTCTATTCTATTTTAAGGCCTTAAATAGTTATTGAGTTGATAAATATATCTCTTTTTTGCTCCCAGCGTATGTCAGAAACAGAAGGCAATCCAAACTCACTCAGCAGACAATCTTTTAATTGACCAAGTTTTTCTTTTACATCGGTTATATCATTATCAAGTTTTATACCTATTTGTCGTGGATTGATTGCTCCTTTAATCTCTTTAAATTCAAATCCTGGCAAAAGGATGGTTGTGTATCTATTTTGCAATATCCATGCAGCACCCATTTCGTTCATACATGCAACACTATCATAATAATTCTGTGATAATACAAGAATTACATGTAAGTTATGAGTTTGAAATTGATTCTTTAAGTGGTCATAAATATCCTCATCTAATGGAATTCCGTAACCAGCAATACTAGAACAAAATATATGTTTTTCATTCAGCCCTATATACCTTCTAATAAATCAATCAATTTAGATGCATAGTCCTTATCAGAGCTAGAATGGCTAATAAATATCTTGGGACTTTTTTGTAACATAGTAAATTTCTCCTTCGCTTTGACCACTGACATTTCTTCAGAATAACAATAATATTTATTAATGTTTTTACGAATTGCATATAAACTTCCCAAAAGTTCATTAAATGCTATTTCATCATTCCAACCATTAAACTTTTGATTTAAGTTGACCAACGTATTCCATATAAACTTATCTTGCGTACGATCATAAATAGCTTGTAATTCAAGTTGAACCTCTTGCTTCCAAGCAGAAAAAACAGAAGTATCATAAATGGCATTAACACGAGGAATACCATTCCCACCAGTAATATGGAAATGTGTTTTTATATCGTCAATTTGCTCAATTAAATTTAGTAAGTCGTTTTTCATTCTTCTTAACCTCTTAAAAGTATATAAAGCCAAACTATCCACAAAATATGGATAATGATTTTATCTTTCTATTGTTTTTGTAACAATTTCATATTTAGAGAAGCATATACATCCCAGTATTATAATGCAAAATTCACATCTTCTTTCCAATTTCTTAGGAAGTTAGTTATGAGTACATAAACTATTCTTCGACATTATCTATATTAGGAAATCTATAGCGCATGTTTTCCATCATATAGCAGAAAAATCGAGTAGAATATTGCAAATCCATCCAAGTTCCTATTCTCCGTTCCATATAAGCATGTATACAATTACGATTACTTTGGATATTTCTGAGTTCATCAATGTCATCTTTATCAAAGATTTCATTTTTTTCGAAGAACAAAATAAGTTCATCGAGCATAACTCGTTCAATAAGATGTGGTTTTGTATGTAATTTAATTTCGTCCTTTACTGCCTCTCTTATAGATCTACCCTGTGCTGCCTCAATAGTGTTTGTATCAACAAGAGATTTTATAGTAGCTGAAATAGCATCTTTAGTTTCAGCCTCTGAAAAATCCTTCCACTGCTGCCAATGAGACTTATTATAATCAGACAAATATACTGATAAAAATATTTGTAGAGAAGATTCGACTGCAGACCCCAGCATTATCCAAGATTTCATTTTCAAGCTATCACCATCAGCGTCGTCAGTTACATCCTCCATTTCATAATAAGATCCATCTGATAAATCAGAAGTAATAGCACTTATAACAGCATGAAATCTACTCATGCTACTTTCAGTAATTAGTTTTTTGATTTCAACATTATTGGAATACTTTGAACATCTAAGTGCCTCGACAATAAATCTGTCTGCAATTAAGGAAATTTGAGTTGTTAACTCTTCCCACCCCATATCTATTTCTCCATCCCAAATTATAGTGTTCATTAATTCAATCTCCTTTTATGTCCACCCATTATAGAAATTATTAATATAGTTTTCAATTTCTCATGATTAGCCTAGTACTTAAGATACTTAACAGTAATTATTCGTACACTGTATGAGGAAAAAAGAATTAATCAATCTTACTTACCTTCCAAACAATTGGTTCTAACTCAAATTCTTTTGTTATATCTGCAATTACTGTATAAGTTGGACTTGTTAATATGTTGTATACTCTATAAATCAAGTACCTTTTTCCTATACTTTTTAACAGATTGGCTTTTGCTAATTCATTTTGCGTTATGTAAAATGTATCATATTTCTTATCAGTTGTTTTTACTTCTATATATATTTCAGTTCCGTCAGTCTCATATGAAAGGATATCATACCCTGCAGAATTATCTATCTTAGATATATGTTTAATTTTATTGATATAAATTGTGTTCTTAAGCTTTTCTTTCTCAGTATTAAGTACATATTGTTCTCCCATATCGCCTATTTCAGATCGGTATTGTGATAAATGTTCAAAAAAATTTATATCCTTTTCTTCTATGTTATCCGTTGAATCACCGCTTGCATTTCCATAATTGGCTTCTATATTTTCATTATTCTGTAGAATTTTTTCATCCTTGAGCACTTGCATAGGGTTGAGGCTAATAATTATTGTTTCTAATGCTTCATCGCTATTAATGACAATAGTATCCTTATCCATTTAATTCATTTCCTTTGCACTTAATACAAGTAAGGTATTTTTCATTTTCGTTATCAAGTTTAACAAAAACCCAGTTGTTTGATGTAATTTTGTGTTTAGTACCACAATTGGAACATTTAATATAAATTTTATTTCGCGCTGCTATGATGTCCTGAGCCAATAGAGCATAAACCTGTAATTCATCATTATTATAGTATTCTAGACATGAAAAGCTACTAAAACCGTCTCTAGTGGTCTTTTTATCAAGTTCAACCAGTAAAGGATAATAGTAATCATTAATAATTTTCTTTACGATGTTTGATTCTTCATTAAAATACATTTCCGCAATAAAATTTTTCTTTCCACTTTTCAAGTATTCATTTTTGTTGAGTAAGTATTTTGTCCTTAATGCTTTTATATCTCCTACTTTAAACCCTGCATCAAAAATGAGTTCCCAAAGTAAGGCTATCTTCATTAGTCTTTCATAATCACGTTTATTATCCTTTGATGGGTTTTTGTAATTTTTTTTTATGTCGTAATCAATTTGTATAATGGTGTTTATTGGATAATTAATTGCAGTTCTCCCAGGGTCTTTTTGAATAGGTTTGAAATTATACAGCTTATCAATAAATTTACCATCATTTATTATATCTCTGTTAAGTAAACCATCTGTTATCAGGAACTTCAGAAATTCTTTGACATGACATACTCTTGCAGCATTATCTTTATACAACTCTAAGCAATCAATAATTTCTTCCTTTTGAATATCATAAATTCGTTTAAAATTTACCATGCTTATAAAGTCATTAACAGTCATTTGATACCTTAACTTGGATTTTTCATTATTATATTTTGCTAAAAAATAGTCAACAATTGCTTTATCTGAGTACTCGAGCAAAATATCTACCATTACTTTTCTCCTTTTTGACTTAAACTCACTGGCTTTGAATTTATAGTCATAATTACTTTACTATTTGTGTAAATATTCTCTATTGAGGTGTTCTGTGCAGTCTAATAAAACTTATCCATTACATGAAAAATATTTAGGTTTTCTTAGGTTATAACAGACCGTTCTAAAAAGACCATTATTTGTCATGAAAGTATTTTTACAATAGAGATTACACTATTATTGTTGAACACCAATTATAGTCTGCTGTATACTCTAATGCCTTACTATTATCATTAATTAAGCATCTATACTTCTTGTTCTAGCCTTATCTGAATCTCACACGTATTGCCACAATAAACAAATGGGAATCTTATGCCTCAAGAGCTTTTTTTACAGACTGATAATCCCAATAACGCGTACCATTGTCAATATATTGCATCGCAGAATGAGTTCCTACATCTTTTACTGCATCAAGACACTTTGTTTTATCAACTTTAGCTGCATTATATAGAACAACTATTTTCAAACCATCACGAATAGCCTTGTCACACTCATATTCAATATAGCTTTTGTTGCTAACACTATACCCTTTTCTACATTTAGCATCTTTATAATGGGAGCAGTAGTTGCATTCTCCGGATCGACGTGTCTTTGTATCATTCCCCACGATAAGAACGAATGTCTTAGAGATATCCATTCTTGTTGCCAATGACGATTTAATACTACAGTTCAGACTTCCATCATTTGCCTGCGTAAGGTCGTGTGCATCATTAAATGTAAGCCCCCAAAATTTACTGTCATTCCACTTGTGCAGTTGAGCAATAGCGTTCTCATCTCCTGTCCAATCTCCTGCAATATAGGTTTTTGTCCTGTACGTCATAACTATCGAACCCCTTTCAAATTCATAAAGTTTATTTCCTGTATGGCTTTTTCTGTGAGCAGAATCGTTATTGGTGTTGGTTAATATGAACAGCGCTCATCCTCAATGTACAGAGAATACACTGTAAAATATCCATATTTGACTTCTCTGGCCAGTCGTCAAACCTCAGTGTTGCACTGTCTTTCCACATTTTTAGATTTTTGAATAGTAAATTTATCTTTAATCCCTCTAATTTTATTAACTCACTATTACAGCTATTACTAAACATAGCATAACTGTTTATTAACCCATACTAAAATGAGTATTTCAAGCAGTTTCCAAGTCCTTCAGACTAATCAAGTTAGTTTTATTGCTTTTATTTTTATAAACCACTATCTTTACTTTGGATGGGTACGTGAACTTTATGCGACTGACCTTAAAAGTCCAAATCATGAGCTCGAGCAGTTCCTGGTCAGAAATGTTCTCATATCCCTTAAACCGAGTTATCCCTGAACCCAAAACAGGCAAGGCAACAGTCTTACCTGCATAAACTCTATCCACTTCACTCCAGAAATTCAACAAACAGTTAATGTAATCATTTATTTCGAGATATGCTCTGTTGTCAGTATCGAAATGGGTTAGGGCTGTTAGAAGATAATCATTTACTATGCATATCGTCCCGAGCTTAAACTTCGTCTTCTTTCCAGTAGACCGAGTTAAATTTTCTGCGACTATCACCTCTCGTAAATGGGCATCTGCGGAGATAACACCATCTAAATCCTCAACCTTATCTTTAAAGAATTTATTGATAAATATGCCATTCAGAGTAGTTTTTGCGATAACCTTATCATCCACCAGTGTATCAAAATACTCATTGAATGCTATTACTTTGAAATCTGCCTGCTCCAAAAAGATATCGCCAAATTTCACCTCAACCTCTGAGGTGTTAATTTTCAGCCGTATGCTACCACGCACATTGGAATAAATCCAAATCCCAATGTATAAAATAACGAGAATGCCCAAAGCAATTAGACCTATAACAGTTTTGTACTTAGCGGTTAATTCGAGAAAAAGGAATAGAATAGACGTTATAACGCTTATCACACTTAAAGTGCCATAGAATTTATGTAATATCCTTCTATCAAAAAAAGATACCTTCATATCTCCTCCTTAACTAATCAGTCCCCATTGGACATACGATTCCTGGCTGTAGTAATCTTTTCCACTTGACAGATGTTCCCCATTAACATAAAAACGAGTGATCGCATCTAAAATACAGTCTTTCGTAAAAGCAATATGTATAGCCTCTGTGTCGGCCTTGTTGATACGCTCGGTAAGGACCTTTGGCCATAAATCGTTAAGGGCGTCAACATTCAATATGGCTTTGTATCCAGGGTAAGCAATAATTAAAGGAATCTTGTATGTATCTATGGCTTGTTCAATCTCATACGAAAGGACACTACCGATATAGCGGGTGTCTTCCGTAAGAATAACAAGCATATTTTTAGATGTTCTGAGACGTTCCTGAATGCGCGAATATAATGTCGCTCGTGAACTCGTGTCACGCACGGCATAAGTTTTCTCGTGGCTATTAGTTAACGAAAACAGGATATTTTTGTTTGCGCTCCATGCTTGGATTGTTGCATAGTATCTGAAGTCAGACTTCGAAGGATTGGTTTCTCCCAGACCATCAAAAGCGACATATGTTCCTGTCCTGTTTGTCATATAAAATCCCCCTAATCTATAACATGTTTTTTCAATTATATAGCACTAACAATTAATGCCTTAGCTAATTTTATAATCAATAAATATTTCGACACGTTTTGATGAATTCCTTTCTTTTTTAGGGATTTTTTGTAACTTAATTTTAATGACTATATTACAGCTTATTTGTTAATAATTAGTTATATTTACTCTACATTATCAATGGTAAAAAAATGGAAACTTTTTTATTTCGCCCAAAGCCGTTAGAAGGCGAGTGCTTATCAAGTTATATATTAAGGTTATCAGTAGCCAATTATATCAATCCATACGATATATGGAAATTGCTATTACCTAATAATGCACATTTACCCCAATCGTCTTTATCATTGGTTTTAGATATTTGTCCAGATGTAATCTTTGATACTAATAAATTTAAGTCTATGATATACCTTGAAGAAGAGGCTATAAAATCATTAACATTTATTCCTTTATTCGAAAAATTTCAGATAAGTAGAGAAAAGGTTGCTAACAGCCGAATAACAAGCGGATTACTTGAAAAGAATAGGAAATACTGTCCAAAATGTCTTAGAGATCAACAAAAATACAAATTAATTTGGCAGGTTAAAGAAATAGATTTCTGCCACGTACATAGTACTAGTTTATACTCTTTATGTTACAACTGCAAAAAAGACATCCCAATACTATCATCTGGTACTGAATTAGGTTATTGTCCACATTGTGGGTACAATCTCAGGAATGCACCCGTTAACCCCTATAAAATTAGCGAAAAAGAAAATAGAATTATCTCTGACTGGAACTACTTATTAAACCAATCAAGTAACTCACTGAAACCCTTTAAAGAACTAACCTTAGAACAAAGCTTAGCTCTAAGGATATTACATTTTTCAAATTATAATACAGTAAATATAACTCGAAGAACAAAGTATTACTTGCAAGTTGCACGAAACAGCAGATCCACAAAAACACTTTTACATTTAGATTCAGTTTTACAAACTTGTCGTGAATCTGAAATTTCATTAGAAAAGTTCTTTACCTGCAGCATCACAGATGGATTTATAAATGAGATATTGTCAAAAAAAGATGAATTTCTTCAAGAATATACTTGTATCGCACCTTGGTGTAACAAATATATGGCTCCAAATAGTTTAAAAAGAATTGCTAAAACTCATAAAATCATTAAAAATAAAGAAACCTCAAACTATTATATGTATTGCAGAACTTGTGGTACAAGATATTATGTCTCACCAAGTTCTAAAAAGCTTAATGAAATGGAAAGTTTCATCAGTTTCGCCTGGGAAAAGGTTCTTAACCGGCTTGAATCATGTGAATCAATAGCTGCTCTATCTAGAGATTTAAGGGTATCTTCTGATAAAGTAACAAGAGCTATAATTTTTCTTGCTGCCAATGGGTTACTAATCAATCATCAACTTCCACTATCAATACCTATGGTGTTTAATTCCGAAATATCAAACTCTATTAAAAAACTAATCAGAGAAGGTGTTCCAGTTAAAATGATGCCAAAGGTACTAGCGCTTAAAAATAATGATTTTTTCTTTTATTGGTTTCATCCAGAAATTCAAGTTGAATATTCTAGTAGGTATAATTACAAAAGAAAAATTAATTGTACAGAGGATGATAAAGCTAAGTTAACTAAAGCAATTAATTTTTTTTTAGATAACAAAACTCCTATATCATTAAATAAAATTAGTAAATATTTAAACATTAGTCCAGAAACCTTAAGACTTAAAGGTTTGTCAAAACAAGTTACTAGTTACAAAAGTCAGAGAGCCAAACTATAAAATAGTTAACCTATTTACAAATGTTAATAGGTTTGATAGTATAATATCAAAACTATTAACGAGGGAATTATGAACACAGCAAAAAGAGATGACATAAAAAATGTATTAGTTTCATCCAAAGAGGTACTTCAAATTTTAGAAATTACTAGAGCAAGGCTATCCCAATTGGGAAAAAGTGCAAAGTTAAGTCCTATAAAGAAAAATATTTATTTGCTTAACGATGTTTTGGAGAGAAAAAAAGCTCAGGAAAACCTAAGACTTAAATATTATCGACCAAGTAACATGAAACAAAAGTAAAAAGGCGAAAACATGTATAAACCTGTACGAAAGATAAAAAATAGTGGAACAAAAAAGAATACCGGTTTTTTTCCTAGCAAAAAAAATGAACGTCCCGTGGCATTTGAGTCATTACTCGAACGGGACTATTTGTATTTGCTGGAATTCGATTGCGATGTTATTAGCTATAAAGAGCAGCCTATCACAATTTCATATTACTATTCACATAACAGCTATAGATATACTCCAGATTTTTGGGTTCAGCGAAAAAACAAGACTCAGTTAATAGAAATTAAACCTAAAAGTAAATTACAAAGTATTCTATCTGACAATTTTAAAAGTAAAAAATTTATGGTAGCAGCCCAATACTGTAAAAGCAACAACGTTTCCGAGTTTAAAATTGTAACTGATGAAGAGATTCGGCAAGGAAATATATTGAATAACATTAAGTATTTATTTTCTTACTCAAGGCTTGATATGCCTGCCTCAATCAAATTAAAGATACGAAATGAATTAATAGTATCAGGTCCACAACCTATATTCAAATTATTATCAAATGTTTGTGATTCTTCGGATTACAGTAAGTACTATTCTTTTATTTTATCTATGGTTTATAATCAAGAGATTTTTATAGATTTACAAACTCCTATAAGCACAAGTAGCTTAATTCAAATCAAATATACAAGAGTATGAGGTGAATTTACATGTTTCCTGTACAATTAAAACCTGGTATAAGATATAAACTATTTGATGATGTATATACCATATTAAAACTATTACCTAATTTAAAAGTTGAAACTGAAGAAGAGAAATTTAAAACAACAAAGGTATTTACACAGACAGAACTAGTAAAGCATTTGAGTAATGGCGATTTAAAATTTGAATGTACTGGAAAGAATCTTGAAGTCAAAAGCGAATACTCAATAAAAACCTCTTTCTTTTTAGAAAATTTAGAAGATTCTAAACACAAGGAAAGAGCCATCTTTAAATATGAAGTAATCCTCCCAATTTTAAAATTACCATTTAATCAGAGAAATCCAGCAATAATGGCTAGGGTTCAAGAAATAAACTCCTTAGTAGATAATCCTTTAAAAATAAGTAAAGTATTAAATGGTTGTACATATCATAAACCTGTAAGTTATACCAGTATTTATAGATGGATCAAGGACTTTACAGAATCAGGTGGTGATGTGCGTTCACTTTTCCCTTCATATCACTGTTCCGGCGGCAAAGGTAAAAAAAGAATCCATCCCCAAATTACAGATTTTATAAATGAAACAATAGACGAAAGTTATAACAATAAACAAAGGATTACTATTAAGGAACTTTGGTATTACATTATAGCTAAAATAACAGAATATAATAAATTCTCAGTAAAAAAGTTGGTGTTCCCACCTTATTCATCGATTGCCAGATACCTTTCCGAAATTCCTGAATTCGATTTAGTTTCAAAGCGAATAGGAAAAAGAACAGCTGAAAATAAGTTCAAAGAGATTGGTGACGGTGTAGAAGTCAACTATCCTCTTGAAAGGGTGGAAATAGATCATACACCAGTAGATGTTATTCTTGTAGATGAAAACGGTTCTTCACTGGGTAGGCCTTATCTAGTTCTTGCAATTGATAAGTTCAGCCGGAATGTTTTAGGGTTTAGTATTGGTATAAGCAACGGTGTAGGATGGCCTGAAGTTATGCAGTGTATTAAACATATAATTAGCGATAAATCCTATACAAAAGAAATTTACCCTTTCATTGAAAACAAATGGAATGCATTTGGTATACCAAAAACTTTAGTTATAGATAACGGTCTTGAATTTAAAAATAACGCTATGAAGGATGCATGTTATCAACTTGGCTTCGTTCTTCAATTTTGCCCTCCTAAAGTTCCACAATGGAAAGGCTCAATTGAAAGGTTCTTTGGAACTGCCAATACCAACCTATTCCACAATCTACCTGGAACAACTCGATCCAATCCAACAAAACTTGGCGATGATGAAAATCCAACAAAGACTGCCGGTTTAACCTTTTCTGCTTTTATTGCTTTGGTCCACAAATGGATTATAGATGTATACACTCAAGACTTGAATAAAGGTGCGGGAGGAATACCCGCACTAATTTGGGAAAAAGCTGTTGAGCAACATCCCGTTTGGCCTAACAGCATATCAGAAACTGCAATTTTGCTTGGACGAACAGCCTACAGGAAAGTATCCCGTCAAGGAATTGAATTAGGAACTCTTCATTATAACTGCAATGAATTGAATAAATTATTATTAAACTTTACACAGCAAAATAAGGGTAAGGATGAAGATTTCCTAATAAAATATGATCCTCAGAACCTTGGCGAAGTGTACGTCTATGATCATCTTATTAATAAAAAATGGATTAAGGTACCTTGTACAAACCCTAATTATGCAAAAAACTTATCAGAGTGGGAACACAAAGAAATGAAAGCATATGCGAAAAAACAATTTGGTATTGTAGACATCGAAGCATTAGCAAAAGCTAAATTCCATATACGAAAAATGATTGAGAACGGTATAGGTTATACTGAAAAAGAAGTAGCCCGGGCAAAAAAAGTAACTTCAGAGCAAGAAATCTCCAATAAACTAAGAGCTACTGTAAATTCTACAACCGATTCTATCTTCAAGAATGCTGAATCTTGCAAAATTGAAGTAGATAATTTATCAGATATTGGATGTACCATTACCGTTCAGGAAAATATTATTCCTGAAGCTCTTTTTAGAAATGAAGGAAATGAAAATAGTAAAAAAATTATAAAGATGCATAACGGAGCTACTAAGAAGGAAATGAACAATTCAAAAATGGCTTCAAAATCAATAATGAACCCAAACAATAATTTTAATGAAGATGACTTTTCGGGATTCGAAATAATATCAGGAACTTTTGAGGTAACTTAAATGAATAAAGCTGCACTAAACCAAGATATTGACCCAAAGGAAGTTAATAAAGTAAAAATACCGGATAAAGAAAAAATCTTAGCTCTCACATATAACGAAAAAATAAGATATATAGATCAGCTAAGAATCAGCTACCCAAAAATGAATCAAATACTCCAGAAAATCGAAGAATGCCATCATAGTACAGAAACATTTGAAAGACCATTATGTATGAGGATCAACGGACCATCAGGTTCAGGAAAAACTACATTAGTAAACATTCATCAAAAAAAATATCCTGATATAAACACTGATGCTGGCATTGAAAAACCAACTTTATATTCCAGGATACCTTGTCCCGCCTATATTGGAGGTTTAGCGACAAAACTTCTAAACGATTTAGGTGACCCTTTTTATAATAGACCTGGAAAAATCACATTGCATACGCAAAGATTGTATAAGTTACTAAAAGCCTGCAAAGTAAAAATTATTTTTTTAGATGAAGTTCAACATCTTGTTGATAGAAACAGCCAAAAGTTATTGCGTGATTCTTCGGATTGGTTTAAGGAATTAATAGACGAAACAGGTATTCCAGTAGTATTTCTAGGTATGTCTGACTCAAACAAGATTTTTATAGAAAATGAACAATTAGCAAATAGAGTACGGTTAGTGGAAAATACAGCTCCTTTCGAATTTGATGATACGTTTAAAAAGTTTTTATACCTATTTGATTTATCGCTGCCACTTGAGGAATTATCCGGTTTAGCTGATTCTGATATAAGCAAAAGAATACATATATCTACAGGAGGACTTATAAAAAATATAAGTGATTTATTAATCGAAAGTACTTCAATAGCATTACAAAATAGTGCACGCAAAATTTCAATTCCTATTCTTGCAAAAGCTTGGAATAAAATTTTATATAATTTTCTTGAATCTAATCCGTTCCTTCCTGAATCTGAAAATTATCTGTAAATAGGTTAAAACAAATGCATTCAACTCCATAAATGGGTGAGCCAAATTCACAACTCACCCTATTTTTATTAATTAGATAGTATAATAAGTTTTTATGATAATAAGTTTTTATTTAATTAAGTCAAGTCGACTATTTCAGCAAAAAATATCAGATTCTTTTATATATATCATACTAAATCCTTCTTTAAATGGATCAATTTTTACTACAATATTTCCTTTAATCACTAATTTATATATATCATAAATCGTCAAAGACGGCATGCTCTTAAGTTTATAGTGATTTATGTTAATATATCCAATTTCTTTATTAAATAATGTTCCCCGTTTAACAAATACTAAAAGTACATATAGAATATCTTCAATGCTTACATAGTCAATGTTATTTAATCTATAAATATTAAAATTTTTTATAATTGAGCGATAATTCATTTGGAAATACTTTGCTGCAATTGTAACTGAAATGTACTTACCTTCAATAATGCTAGTTTTAAGGATGTTTCTAAAAAAATGAATATTGTAGTTTTTTTGAAAATAAATCCATAAAGCATTATATAAAAAATTATTTTTTTTTATTATATCTTCTAAACCCAATATTATATATAGAGGATTAATGCTGTTGCTTATACTAATAAAGTAATCTTTATTGAAAAAACTAATAAGATTCAAAAAATTATCAGGCCAGCTTTCAATTAAATATTCTGCATATATCTGGGTTGTAAATGTTTTTAAACGGTCCGGCAAGTACTTATATTGGCCAAAGAAATCTGTAATTTTATATTCTTTCATTATTAGTTTTAAGTGTTGAACAATAGATACATAGAATTCGTGTGAAATAACTTCATCAAGGTTTATATGGTCGCAAATATCATATAATCGAAACATTTTATAGATTCTTTTCTGACTTCTCAATATGATGGCATCATTACAGTAAATTGGCTTTGATTCTATCAAAGAGAAGCCACAATCACATTTACCAAATATAATTTCTTTGCATGTAACGTTTTTTCCACAAACGGAACACTTTGTATATAGGTATGAATTGTGGTTAATACACACGGATATTGGATATAAACTCCAGAATATTCTATGATAGTATTGTTCTCTTAAACACAAAGGACAAAATTTAGAATGATTTGAATCGACAATATTTATATAACTAAGAGATGCCTTAAATCCATACCTTACAGGCCATGATCCAAATGAAAACCTATGAACAGTCATGTTCTTAATATCTTCTATATAATTTTGAGTAGCTTTTGAAATTAAATCTAAAACATTATCTTTATACTCATAATTGAAATCACTTATTCGAGTAAAAGTTGATAACTTAAGTTCATTATAAATCCATGATTCTTGACAATAATTTTCGCGAGCTAACCGGTAAATGTAATTAGACAAGCTTTCATAATTAAATGGTCTTGGATATCTTAGGAATTTTAACGACATATTAACTCCGATTAAAACCTAATATAACTTACTTCATTAAAAGTACTAAATCTATAAGGCTAATTTCACAATTAACCTTATAGATTTTCAAACTATTTGAGAACTTTTTCAAACTATTTGAGAATAATTTCAAACATTTTGAGAACCTACATCGGTTACCTTTAAACCTAATTCTACCTACACCACTACATTCTTTCCTACAACTACAGGCCAGTTGCAGTCGCCCTTCA
>JAEZGU010000217.1 GCA_023416855.1 Bacillota bacterium | reverse complement strand
AAAATATTTAACAAGTTATTTGTACTGGAGGGGTAATATGAACCCTAACATGGCATACTATGCTTTGGAAACAAAAGTAACAACAAAAAAAAGTCGTATTTTAGATCAAAAATACTGGGAAAAGATGTTTGAGAGCACTTCCTTAGAACAGCTAGCCGATTTGTTAAAAAACAATATAGAGTTTGGAAAAGCATTCGAAGACGTCGACGTAAATAAAAGTGAAAGAGTTAGTCTTGAAACTGTTTTAAGCAGATTTAGAGGAATAGAAATTGAAAATTTACTTCATTATTTTTCCGGAGATTATAAAGAGTTTATAAAAACATTTCTTATGCAAGAAGAAATTAATGATTTAAGCTTGATTATAAGAATGTTATCAAAGGGAGAATCTTTGGAAGGAATACAAGAAAGATTTGTTCATTCTAAATTGTTTACAACATTAGATTTCGACGACTTAATAACAGTAAAAAGTATTGAGCAATTAATAAAAAAGCTCAAGGGTACTATATATTACAATGGACTGAGAAATTTAACCAGTGAAGATGCTTTAAATAGAGACTTCCATATAGAAATGAAATTACATGTTGTTTTATATAAGACATTATTTGATGCAGCTGAAAAATTAAGTAAAGCGGATATGCGAGCTGCAAAAGATATCATTGGTCTTAAAATAGACCTGTTAAACATTCAATGGATCTATAGAGCATCAAAATACTATAACATAATGCCTGAAGAAATATACATTTATAGCCTTGAAGGTGGCAGTAAAATTAGTAATGATAAATTAAGAAAATTATGTTATTCGAAGTCACAGGATGAATTTAAAAGCCTAGTTAAAACTTATATGGGAAATGATATTTTTAAGGGTTTAAGTGATACCGAAATTGATATAAATGTTGTAATCGGCTCTTATATGTTTAATTATCTTAGAAATAAAAGCTATCATAATGTTGGTTCAACAATTTCATTTATTTATTTATTGGATATTATCGTTAATGATTTAACATCACTTACAGAAGGAATTCAGTATAATGTTCCAAAATACAAGCTATTAGGATATTTATCATATAAGATATATGAAGGGAGGAGGCTTTAGATGGCTATAGAAAAAATGGTTCTTTTAAAAATTATTGGATCATTAGAAGATATGCATCCAATTTTAAGAGAACTAATATTTTGTGAAAATGCACATTTAAATCTGAATGTGGAAAACAGCAGTGCTTATAACAACTATTTAGCAGTGCATCAGTACGAATCAGAAATAGTAGGCTCACCTATTTATCATATTGTAGACCCAGATAATATTCATAACAGTTGTAGCGACTGCCTAAGTACTGTGGAAGAATTAAGTCAGGGATTGGGTATAGAATTAGAAATAGATAAAAATCTTTTAATGGACACAAATTATAATTTAGAACAAGCAAAAAAAGATTTATCTATTATACAATTATCTATAGGTGGAAGAGTTAAAGAAATAGGCAAAATGAAGCAACAAATTGATGTACTCCAGGATTTAAGAGATAAAATTGACAGTATAATCGATAAAGACATTGATTTTGGTAAAATAGCGAATTTAAACTATTTTGATTACGAGGTTGGTTCATTCTCAATTGAAAACAAATCAAGTTTAAAGAAAAATTATGAAAATTTAACTGCAATAGTATTAAAAATAGGTAACATGAAATCTTCTTATGAAGATTTGTATATGATTATTTACCCAAAACAGTTCAAAGAAGAAACCGCTAGTCTGTTAAAATCATTAAATTGGAACAAGCTTGAAATACCTGAGGAATATATAGGAACTCCTGCTGAAAAGCTCATACAGATTGATTCTACTATTGAGAACTTAAAAAAAGAAATTGATAGCTTAAATAAATCAATTGATGAAGAAAGAGAAAATAATAAGCAGACATTAATTAAAATTTACAACTTATTTATTCTTGAGGATAAAATAGCTGAAATTGAACAGAGAGCGGAATTTGGAAACAATGCATTTTCTATAGATGTATGGGTAAAAGATTCTGATAAAGAAGAAATAGAAAAAGCAATTTCAAAGGTTACGAAAAAATACCGAATTAATTCAAAAGAAATAAAGGATTTTGGGGATGATGTCATAGCTCCAACAAAGTTAAAAAACAATTGGTTCTCTAAACCTTTTGAAATGATAGTAAATATGTATGGATTACCTGCCTACGATGAAATAGACCCAACACCATATATTGCTATTTCGTTTTGCTTAGCGTTTGGAATTATGTTTGGTGATATCGGGCAAGGTTTAATTTATGTTTTAGCAGGGTTGTTATTGCGTAAAAAGATGGAAGATGCTGGAGGTCTTGCAATTAGACTTGGAACAAGCTCCATGATATTTGGTTGTGTTTATGGAAGTTTATTTGGTCTTGAAAAGCATGAATATCCTTGGATACCAGGTTTATTACATGGCAGTCCTTTAAGTCCAGATAATATCCCTATGATATTGGTAGCCGGAATTGTTTTTGGTATTTTAGCTTTAACAGCATCTTATGCTTTAGGAACAATAAATTCTTTAAAGAATGGCAATATTGAAGAAGGTATATTTGGTAAAAATGGAATATTCGGATATATATTCTTTTTAAGCTTTATATTCACTATAATTTCGTTAACAGGAATATTTAATATTCCAATGATTTTACCTCTTTCAATATTAATAGTCAGTTTAGTAATATTGGTTTTAAAACAACCTATTACAAGCTTGGTTACAGGGCATAGACCTTTATTCCATGAAAGCCCAAGCGAATATTTAACCGAAAGTATATTTGAAGCAATAGAAACTATATTAGGAACACTTAGTAATTCTATATCCTTCGTCCGTGTTGGTGCTTTTGCACTAAACCATGCCGGTTTATTCTTAGCTTTCTTGGTTATATCAGAAATGATGCCAAATATATTTTTGCAAATATTAATCTTGATAGTAGGAAATATTTTAATTCTATCTCTTGAAGGATTAGTAGTGTTAATTCAAAGTCTTCGTCTTCATTATTATGAAATGTTTGGAAAGTATTTCAAAGGTGGCGGCGTTGCATTTAAACCAATAAAATTAAAATAAAAACTAAAAACAAAATCTATAGAATTTATAAGGAGAATAAAATTATGCAAATTATATCTTTAATTTTAGCAGCAGCTATCTCAATAGGAACAATAGTATATGGTTTTAGAGCCATAAAAAATGGAAAAACAGGAAGCATTAAAAAAGCAATATTAACAACTGTATCAGCATTTGGTCTTGTTATGGCAGGAGCAATTATCTCAACAATTTTTGGTGGTAATGTATTAGCAGAAACAGCTCCGGCAGCAGCTGAAGCAGCAGCTCAAGCAACAGGAATGTCTATAGGAGAAGGTCTTAAATATTTTTCTGCAGCTTTAGCAACAGGTATTGCAACAATAGCAACTGGTATGGCAGTTGGTTCAGTTGGTTCATCAGCAATAGGAGCAATTTCAGAAGACCCTTCATTACTTGGTAAAACATTAATTTTCGTTGGTATGGCCGAAGGTATTTCAATATATGGTATGATTATATCAATTTTAATTCTATTCGTTTAATAATATTAGTGAAAAGAGTATAAATATGAAATCTTTTTTAATAAGCGATAACAGAGATACTTGGGTTGGAATGAAATTAGTGGGTATTGAAGGAGTCATTGTCAAAGATAGAGAAAATGCATTAAAAGTTATAAAAGAATCTGTAAAGAATCAAGATATAGGCATCTTGATTCTTACAGAAAAAATAGTTGATATGGTCAGGGATGAGTATTTGGAATATAAATTAAAATCCAAGACTCCGCTGTTCATTGAAATTCCTGATAGACATGGGTCTATCAGAGAATCTAATGCCATAAAAAATTATATAAGAGATTCTGTTGGCATTCAAATATAGAGGTGATTTATGATTACAATAGAAGAAAGAATTAAACTTTTTTACAAGCTTCTAAATCAATCTATGGATATTCATTTAGCTGAAGATTTAAAAGAAATCGAAGATTCTTATAAAGTTAAAATAGAAAAAATGAAGAATAACATAGATAAGGAAGCAAAGGAAATAGAAGAAAAATCATTAAAAAGAGCTGAAATAAAACGCGCTGAAAGTATTAGTAAGTCAAAAGTAATCATAAAAAAAGATATTATGGCATTAAAGGAAAAACATTATTATACATTTATGGACAAATTCAAATCAGCATTAAAAGAATTTGTCAATTCAAATGAATATAAAACTTATTTGTCAAAATTAATATCAAAATTGATTGATAACATAAAAGACTTTGAAAATAAAGATGTGATTATTTATGTTACTAATAAAGATAAAGAGAAGTACAGCGATTTTATTAAAAGTGAGCTAAATAAAACAATATCAAACGAAATTATATTCAAAACCACAGAAAACATTCAAGGTGGATTTATTGTTGAATTAATAGAAAAGAATATAAAAATAGACATGTCTGTAGATGCTGTTCTTGAGGACAATAAAACTTATATCATGCAGACAATATTTGAAACTTTAGAGGCAGGTGATTACAATGGATAATATGTTAGGTATTGTAAGTTCAATTAATGGACCTGTTGTTAAAGGTTTAAATATGGGCTCGTTTATGGTTCATGAGATGGTAACTGTTGGGAAACAAAAACTTATAGGTGAAGTTGTTTCTATTGAAGGTGAAGTTGCTACTGTACAGGTATATGAAGAAACTGAAGGATTAAAGGCAGGAGAACCAATATATTCAACAGGAACCCCATTATCAGTTACATTAGGACCTGGTATGATTGGAAATATATTTGATGGTATTCAAAGACCATTGGAAAAAATTCAATCCATGAATATGGATTTTATACCTGAAGGTATTGGATTGTTAAGCTTAGATATGGATAAGAAGTGGGATGTAACTGTAAAGGTAAAAGTCGGCGATACATTAAAACCTGGCGACGTTTATGCTACTGTACAGGAAACACATAGAATACTTCATAAGATAATAGTTCCGTACAATATAAATGGAACTGTTGTAAAAGTATCTGAGAATGGACAATATACTTTAAATGACACAATAGTTGTAGTTGAAAAAGAAAATAAGGAAACTGCGAATTTAACATTGTGTACAAAATGGCCTGTAAGAAAAGCAAGACCTATAAAGGAGAGACTTCCTATTTACAGACCATTAATTACAGGTCAAAGAGTAATTGACTCTTTCTATCCTATTGCTAAAGGTGGTACAATAGGCCTTCCTGGAGGTTTCGGTACAGGCAAGACAGTTACACAACATCAATTAGCAAAATGGAGCGATGCTGATATTATTGTTTACATTGGTTGTGGTGAGCGTGGAAATGAAATGACTGACGTTTTGGAAGAATTTCCAAAGCTTATAGATCCACGTACCAATAGACCTCTTATGGAAAGAACAGTTCTTATAGCTAATACTTCAAACATGCCCGTTGCAGCTCGTGAGGCAAGTATTTACACTGGTATCACTATGGCTGAATATTATAGAGATATGGGTTATGATGTTGCTATAATGGCTGATTCCACATCAAGATGGGCAGAGGCACTTAGAGAAATATCAGGTCGTTTGGAGGAAATGCCAGCAGAAGAAGGATACCCGGCATATTTACCTTCAAGATTAGCAGAATTCTATGAAAGAGCGGGATGTGTTAATACATTAAGTGGTCAAGAAGCTTCGATAACTATAATAGGTGCAGTTTCACCACCTGGAGGAGACTTCTCAGAACCGGTTACAGAAAACACCAAAAGATTCGTTTCAGGATTTTTAGCTCTTGATAAAAAGCTTGCATATGCAAGACATTATCCGGCTATTAACTATTTGACAAGTTATTCCGGATATGTTGATATGCTTACAGATTGGTATGAGCAAAATGTAGCAAATGATATGCTTGATTTAAGACATAAAATGATTGTCCTTTTACAGGAAGATGAAAAGTTAAATGAGATTGTTCAGCTTGTTGGTGAAGATGTACTTCCTAACGATCAAGCTTTAGTTCTTGAAACAGCTAGGATAATCAAAAAAGGCTTCCTTCAGCAAAATGCACTTCACGCAGAAGATTCTTATGTTTCTTTAGAAAAGCAATATAAGATGTTAAAAGTTATAGATAAATTTTATGAAGAAGCTTTGCAATGTGTAAAAATTGGTATTCCGATTTCTGTAATTAGGAAGGAATTAGTTATACAAGATATTTTGAAAATAAAATATGACATTCCAAATGATAAATTAGAGTTGTTGGATGTTTTAAGCGATAAGATTACTAAAACCTTTAACGACTTAAGACAAATGTATGAATAGGGAGTGTTGAGATGAAAAAAGAATATTTAAAATTAGAAAAAGTTGAAGGTCCTTTAATAGTTCTTTCAGGTATTGAAGATGCTTCTTATGGTGAAGTAATAAACATTAAGATAGATAATGAAGAAATTAGAACAGGAAAAATAATAAAAATTGAAGGCGATAAGGTTATTGCTCAGGTATTTGAGTGTACTGCCGGTATATCAACTGTTAATTCCTCAGTAAAATTTACAGGTGAACCATTAACAATACCGCTTTCAAAAGAAATATTAGGAAGAACATTCAATGGAGTTGGAGAGCCAATTGATGGTTCATATCAGGTAATATCATCTGAAAGAGATAATATAAACGGAAGACCTATTAACCCAGTTGCAAGAAGATATCCTAAAAACTTTATCCAAACAGGATTTTCAGCAATAGATGCATTAATGACATTAATTAGAGGTCAAAAGCTTCCTATATTTTCCGGTAATGGTATGGCACATAATGATCTTGCAGCACAAATAGTAAAACAGGCTAAAATTAAGGGTGCTACTAGCGATAATTTTGCTGTTGTTTTTGGTGCAATGGGTGTTAGACATGATGATGCAGACTTCTTTAGAAAAAGCTTTGAAGCAGCAGGCGTTTTAGACCATGTTGTAATGTATATCAATACAGCTGATGACCCAATTATTGAAAGAATTTCTGCTCCAAGATGTGCATTGACTGCTGCTGAATATTTAGCTTTTAAAAATAATATGCACGTGGTTGTTGTGCTAACAGACATGACAAGTTATGCAGAAGCATTACGTGAAATTTCTTCAGCAAGAGAAGAAGTACCATCACGTAAAGGATATCCGGGATATTTATATTCTGACCTTTCTACAATATATGAAAGAGCAGGTATGTTAAAAAGCTGTGAAGGATCTATAACACTTATTCCAATATTATCTATGCCTAATGATGACATAACTCATCCTATACCTGACTTAACAGGTTTCATTACAGAAGGACAGATTGTTTTGAACAGGGAACTTAATCAAAAAGGTGTGTATCCACCAATTGATATATTACCGTCACTATCTCGATTAATGAAAGACGGTATTGGTGCAGAATATACCAGAGAAGATCATGCTGATTTACAAAGTCAGATATATGCTTCCTATTCAAAGGTTCAAGATATTAGAAGCTTGTCCCAAATTATAGGAGAAGATGATTTAAGTGATATTGATAGATTGTATCTAAAATTTGGTCGAGAATTAGAAAGCAAATTTATCGCTCAAGGTAAAAATGAAAACAGAAGTATAAATGAAACATTAGATTTAGGATGGGATATTTTATCTATTTTACCTCCTACGGAACTTGATCGTATGAAGACTGAGTTAATAGAAAAATACTACAACTATAATAGGGAGATGTAGTTATGGCAGTATTAGTTGCACCGACTAAATCAAACCTAATAAAAGCTAAGTCATCCTTAGTTCTCTCTAAAAAGGGATATGAACTGTTAGACAAAAAAAGAAATGTCCTTATTAAAGAAATGATGTCTTGGGTTAACAGAGCAAGAATTATGCACAATGAAATTTATGTGGTACTCGAAGAAGCTTATGGTTATTTACAGTGGGCGAATGTAACAATGGGTGTTAAAAATGTTGAAGATTTTTCATACAGTGTACCAGTTGAATTGCCATATGACATTTTATTAAAAAGTGTTATGGGTATTGACATACCAACCATTAAATATAAGCATGACGAAATACTAACTCCTTCTTATGGGTTGTTTAATTCTAATGCTTCACTTGACCTTGCAAGACAAAAATTTCAAGTAGTAAAAGAAAAAATATATGAATTAGCAGAAGTTGAAAATTCTATTTTTAAATTAGCTAAGGAAATAGAAAAAACCAAGAAAAGGACTAATGCTTTGAAATATGTTCAAATTCCAAAATATAAAGAGCAAGTAAAATATATAACAGAAGTTTTGGAAGAAAAAGAAAGAGAAGACTTTTTTAGATTAAAACGACTTAAAGGTAAAAAATAAAAAGGCGCATAAGCGCCTTTTGTTATTTAGATTTTAATGTTTTTGTCATTAAGTCCTTACCTGTTTTAGAGTTTGGAAAAATATTTTTAGCATTAACAATAAATTCTTCAGGTCTATTCATTGAAGGGCTGAAATGTGTAAGCCATAATTCGCTTACATTTGCTTCTTTTGCAATAGTTGCTGCTTCAGAAAAAATCATATGCATTTTTTCCTTTGCATTACTCAATTGTTCATCCTCACCATACATTCCTTCACATATAAACAAATCAGAATTCATGATTATATCTTTTATATGCTTTACTGGTCTTGTATCTGTAACATATGAAATTTTAATTGGTTTTCTTGGTTCTCCTAATACCATTTCAGGTGTAAAAGTAGTATCATCAACCTCAACACTGTTACCATTATGTAGCATCTTCCAAAATTTAACCGGTATATTCAACTTCTTTGCTTTTTCCGGTTGAAAGTGTGGTTTTAATGAAAGCTCTAAACTGTAGCCTAAACAATTTATATGATGTTTTAAGGGTATTGAAGTAATTTTTAGACCTATTTGTTCAAACACCTGAGGTTTTGTATCATGAAGCTCAATAATATTAACTTCATAAGGCAAAAATCCACATACTATTAATAGTGAGTTTATATATTTAGTGCTTCCCCTTGGAGATATAATATATAAAGGCTCTGTTCGTCCTTGATTTCCTATAGTTAGTAAAAGCCCCGGGAGACCAGAAATATGATCCGCATGACAATGGGTCAACAGTATAGTATCAATTCTATTCATGCTTAATTTACCTTTGTGAAGAGATATCTGAGTACCTTCACCACAATCAATTAAAATTGACTTACCGTTATATTCAATTAAACATGAGCTTAGAAACCTTTCAGGAAGAGGTATCATGCCACCGGTTCCAATTAGAGTAACATTTATCATTTAATCACCTATTTTAATGTTTATTTATCATTATACCTATTATTTCCTCTATTATCAATAGAAAAAAGTACTTCCTAAAGTCATACTAAAAGTTCAACATTAAAATACAAATAAGCACGGAAATTATTCCAAGAATAAATTTATATAATATATAATTTGCTATATCAAGTTCAAACTTTTCAGTAACTGCAATTGTTTGGAAAATCACTGACATTCCTGAAAAGCTTACTAAAAAGTTAATAATTATCAGTTTTAGCTCTAAAGGTACATATGAAGATGTAGAAATAATACTACATCCGTTAGTAAGTTCTAATGTTCCTACTATTAATGAATAAATTATATCTTTAGTATATGGGCTTAAAGATATTGTGGTAGACAGCGATGTTAAGGTATCGTTGAAAAAATTAGAAAAAACGGAGAAAATGACAATTACACCACCTACAGATAATATGCTGATTATAGATTTATATATAGATAAGCTAAATGCTTGATGAAATGTGACAGGTGCTTGAACTATAACATTTTTTTTAATTTTGTATGAAGTTTTATTTTTTATGCAAAAGCTAAGTATTATTGCTGCCGTAAAGTGGGGAATAGCTATAAATTTAAACAAACTAAAATCATTAAGCATAGAATATGCTAAAGCTCCTACAATAAACTGAAAGCTGCAGTTATTTGTGAAAGGAATTAAATAGTTTGCTTCATATCCATTAATTCTTTTATTTTCTAACATTGTATTAATAGACATTGCACCGGAAGGATAGCCTGACACAAAGCTAATAAAATATGGTATCATTGCGTATTTATTTTTTAGAATTTTTTCTGATACAAATGAAAATTTCTCGAAAGCTCTATATATAAAATTGTATTTTAGCAATATATTGGACAACACGGACATAGGAAACAAAAAAGGTATAATATTATTAACCCAAATTTTAAGTCCGTTAAAGGCACCTTCTGATACAGTTGCAGGCTTTAATATGAAAAAACATATCAATAATAAAATCAATATAGGAACCAAATTTCTTCTGAACATAATACAACCCCCCATAACACATTTTATTGTTCATGAGGGGTTATTATGTTTAAATAGCTTGCATTTTTTAAGTATTCTTCATTTATTTTTTTGTTGTCAAAAGGAAGATAAAATATATTGGTTGCTTTATTAGTTAAATTAAAAAGTGGTGATTTTTCAGCTTTTATATCATTTTTATTATAATCGGAATAGCGATTTATCACTGCAATACCGTTAGATTTCGCCAGTCTAATTATATCTCTTCCCACATCATTAAAGCTTAATACTTTTATATAATTGTTAGGATTAGTTAACATAAAGTCCCTTATGTCATCTTTTTTTATATCCAATAGTATATTCAGTAGCATTCTTCTTAATTTTGAATATGTATACCGCTTTGATTTTAGTGACATTATGAAATCATCAATATTGTTGTGCTTAAATATATTTTCGTATATTTTATTGTTTAATCCTTCTGACACCTCATATATATTATTTAAACCTTCAGTACCAAGTTCTAATATTTTATAGTATATAATATTTAAATAATTATTTAGGTTGTTGAATCCATTATGTTCTTTATAAAATGAATTTATTGCTTCATTACTTTTTATTGTCAAAGAGTTCTCATGCTTATTTAAGTTTGACAATATACTTTTTCTAATTGCTGTAGCACTGTCATATTGACCTGATACTATGATGTCGTTATGACCTTTACCTATTCGTTTTATAGGTACATAATTACAGTTTAAGTTATGCCTGATAGTATTCTTAATATATTCTATTGCAAGGACATTATTTGGAGAATTAATAACTTCATATGCTTCTATACCTAAAACTGAAACAACAACATTAGTTAATGCGCTTGGATAAGATAAACCTTTATCAATTTCTTTTTTTATATCTATTTGAAACTTTGGATTTAATTGAATTGAGGCTATACTTTTTAGAAGGTCAATATTTTCACTTTCACAACCAAAGCTTAAATTATTAACAGACAATTTTTTCAGTTCTTTTATAGCTGCATATGCAAACATTTCAGCATTTTGAGATGAAAATGGCATAGGAAGCTCCACAACTAAATCGGCTCCACTATAAACAGCAGTTTCTGCACGTAGATATTTGTCTATAATAGCCGGTTCGCCTCGCTGCACATAATTACCACTCATAACAACAACTAATCCGTCACAAGAGGTTTTTCTTCTTGCTTCTTTTAATTGATATTCATGACCCTTATGAAAAGGGTTATATTCAGCAATTATTCCTGTTAAATTCATATATTTCTCCTGTAGTGACAATGATAGCAATTTTTAATAATAATAACAAAAGCTTTTATTAATTGCAAATAAAAAAATTTTCTTATAATCACCCTTAGGGTGATTTCCTTTGACAAAGTCAAAGAGTATACTATGTAATGAAAACGTGTGTCAAAAATAATTGTAAAGGAGGTAACATATGAAGAGATATATTAGCCTTGTTTTAATTTTGTGTATGATAATTAATATTGTTTCAGGCTGTTCAAAACAAAAGCCTAATGTTGAAACTGATGAAACGCAGACTGTAAGTTTGGGAACAAATTATGTTGATGAAATTGAGGAGGAATTTGAATCTCCTCTTGCAAGCTATATAGCTGAATATCTAAAAAACTATGATTTAAGTGGTCTTACTGTTCGTGGTCTTAAGATTGAAACACCGGAGGTAAAGGAAGTGGGTGAATGGGATATACCCATTCCTGAAATTAATCCTCTTGGAAGTCAAGAGCTTTACGACTTAGGTTCATATTATCGTCCTGATAGCGGGATTGAAATTGCTTATTTGGAAAACTTTACTGAAATCAAAAAAAGTGTAACAGGTGAGGAATGGAACTTAAGTTTTAGTGCTAAATCGGGAGATGTCTTGCCTTTTCTTCGTGAGTACGCGTCAAAAATAGGTGCAGAAGTGCTGCCTTCGGCCTTTGATGAATCTTTTACATTTAGGCTGAAAAAGCAGGATGCTATTTGGTGGTGTAATGTGCAGGCTGAAAATTGGGAGCGTGTGTATCTAAATATAGTAAAACAAAAATTATTTGAAATTAACAAGGAGTATAAAATTACTCCTGACCAGTTCGACCAAAATGGTACATTTCGTTTTATTATGGAGATGCCTGGAAAGAAGTTTTCTCTCCTAAAGCTTAGTTTACCTGATGGTATGTTGATAATAAAGACTGAAAACTATAATCAAATAGAGAACACAAATACATGGTCACGCTATTATGCCAAATTAGATTCTGCTCAATATAAAGATTATACTCTTTACGACTTTCCTCAAGACCCAGGGTTTGTTGAAATTACTTTGGAAAAGTATTCTAATGAGGCTTTACCATCGGAAGCAACATTTTGCATGAGTGAAACAGAGTACAAATTACCAGGATATAAGCCTGGAGGGGTGGGTACTTTAGTTGTTAAGAATGCTCCATTCGGCCGTGTATATGTAGTTCCGCAGCAGTATGTAGGTATTACCTACGATGTTGGAGGTAATCGTTACCGTTATGAGAGGGAGGATGTAAACACACACAGCAATAATTTTGGTATAAGCAGTGGCGATGACATATATTTCATTATGCCACCGGGATATTATACTGTTGTAAATATGTTGCCTGGCGAGCTTGGAAGAAGTAGGACACAGCTTGTACCTGTATCTGCCGGAGAAGAAACAACAGTGTTGCTCCCGGATAGCTTACGTTCTGCTAATGAGGTGTTAATGGCTTCCTCGGACGATAAGGAGTTAACCGGCGGCATAAGTATAATGGAGAAAAAGGATTTGAAAAAGCAAGCAGAGCTTGCACTATCTGTAAGTGATCCCAAAGAACGTGATGTGTTTCCTTCTAAGGAAAATACAATTATTACAGAGGGCGGAAAGCAGGTTAAAATTACAGATATACGCAGAGAAATTGCTCCGTGTAGCGTTGCTTTAGTAATTGACTCTTCCGGTTCAATGGAAAATGATATGTCAGCCACTATTGAAGCTGCAAAGGAATTTGTTGAATCATTACCTGATAATAGCTTTGTAAAAATTGTACAGTTTAGCTCATCTGTTACTGCACATAAGGGAGAAACAAAAGCTGATGCGTTAAAAGCACTTTCAGGAATTAAACCTGTTGGCTCTACAAAGCTTTATGATGCAACTATGGAGGGAATAAATTCTGTGATAGGAAAGACGCGTCCTGCTGTAGTTGTGTTTACAGACGGGGTAGATTCCAGAGAGGATGGACGAGGACAGGGAAGCTCAAATACTAAGGATGATATTGTAAAAAAAATATTGGAAGTTAAAATTCCTGTATACACCATAGGATTCGGAAAACGACTAAATGATGATCAAGTTTTAACTTCAGTTGACGGTGCACCTGATATTCAATGCTTAACAGAGTTTGCACTATCTTCTGATGGTCAGTATTATCCTGCAAAAAACCCAGAGGCCTTAGAAGAAGTGTTTACTGCAATTGGATCAAAGCTTGGTAACAATTTTGTTATAACCTATGAAAGACCTACTGAAAATAATGTTAGTGAAACTCCGGTTGTTTCTCTTGTTATTGATAATTCCGGCTCTATGAACAAAGGTCCTGATGAGGGTGTTGATTGTAACTATAGAATGGAAAAAACGAAAAAAATGCTGAATGATTTTATCAATAAACTGCCTTCAAATACAATTACACAACTTATGACTTTCCAGGGTGGAGGTCCTACAAAAGTAGAGCTTAATTTCAGTCAAATTTCAACAATAAATAAAGCAAATATTCTAAAAGCAATAGGTGAAATGCAAGCTGACAGAGGCACTCCAATAGTAGAGGCATTAAACTCTGCTTACGAAAACATCATAACAGTTCCAAGCAGTAAAAAAGTTATTGTATTTTATACTGATTCAGGTCTTGAGGTTCCTGAGGAAAGCAAGGAAGCATATGAAAAAATATTATCTAAAATTGAAAAGAAGGGAATTTATATGCTTTGGATTGGTATGGGAATTTCCACATCGGAAAAGGAGAAGGTTTTTGCAAAAGCAGCAGCCGCCACTAAAGGAGAATATGTAATTAGCGAGTCTACCGGTGACATTATGAAAAAGTTGGATTCATTATTGCAGAAAATAGGTGATACCGTAGAAGTACGCACTACACCTATAACGGTAGAAATATCCTATATAACAGATCAGGGAGAAAATTTAGTGTATAAGGCTCAGGATGAAGCGGAATTTTCACCTCCTGAAAAGAAAGGAACACCAATAGAGCCTCAGGTGGTTAAAATTGAGACAGGAAAAAAAGCTGATTTGTACACTGTTAAATCAAGCAATAAAGATACAACAAGCGGTGTTGGAGTTATAGGAAAGGATAGTGTTTTATATAGCAATACAAAAATTGGAAAGTTATTGAAGAACAATGCTATAGAGCTTTCAATAGGCGAAGCATCATATTTTGATAAGTTTCTTGGCATAGATGCTTCAAGAAACAACAAACGCTTTGTCGCCCTTGAGGTAAAAATAAAAAATATTACACAGGAAAATATTCCATATGTAATACCAAGTATTTTCAAACACTTCTACATGAGTATAGATGGCGCAGGTATGTATCCGGCATCTAAAGCTACATGGATGTTAGAAAATCCTATTACTGCTCATGGGGATCCATCTATTACTATACCACCTAAGGGCGTTGTAGAAGGAATGTTAGTGTTTATGATACCATACAGCTATACAGGGTATACTCAGCAATCATTGCATTTTTATGATACCATGTATGGTCATATTCAAATGCCAATAACCGGTAGTATGCCTGAAAAGCTCTTGAAAATGGAAAGCTTGCCTAAGTCCTCACCTAAAAATATAACAGATACCTTTACCATGGATGTTATAGCTTCAACTATTGAAAAGGAAATCAGCAAAGTTCAATCAGCAGATTTTTCTGTTTTTCGTGGTATAGAAGCAACATTTGATACTAAGTTGCAAGCACTTTTAAATATCGATCCTAAGGAAAGGATTTATTTAAAATTTGATACTCAAAGTGGGGAACTGCTTTCAGAGCTAAGTTACGTTACTAATCACATGCCATTGGGATTTTTTGATGAGGTAATGTTAGCCCCTGCATCCTCAAATATAGTTCGTATGGCTTACGATATACCTCAATCCATGGTTGGATATAAATCAGAATTAATGTTTGACCTTGCAAACGACAGCGCATTATTCAGCGTATCAGAAGGAGGTATATTGAAATCGCCTGTTCCAGTAGCTGAAATTGATGGAGAGTTTGTAAAAGTACGCATAAATCAGCTAACTCAATTGACATCATACCTGTACCTGTCAGATAAGGAAGGAGAAAAGTTGGCATTTGGAGATGGAAAAGTGTTGTTAGATGTAACATTTATAGATAAGCCGGGTAATGAGGGTACAGTAGTTCCACCAGATTTTTTCAACTTAGAAAAATTCGAAAATGAAATAATTAGTCCTTCAAGGGAAAATGAAAATCTTATATTTGGTATTGGAGATAGATTTGCTGTTTTTGAGGGTCATGAGCGTCGAGCATTGGTAGTTTTTGACCGACCTTCAGGAGATATTAATGATTGGAAACTAAAGTCAAGGTATAATAATGACATATTAGTGCCAATTACAACAGGTGAATTTTCAACACCTGAAATGATCGCTTACAAGGTGGATGTACCAAAAAGTTCCGAATTTGATGTGCAGTTAAATGGAGCAGTTGATGCTGCTATAAGTAAATATTCTGCTTTAGGTGAAAATAAATATTGCCCTGTTATAAAATTAGAAGCAAATGATGGTTATGATAATCTTGCTATCCCATCAATTAATACTCATGGGATTAAACTTATGAAGGCTGCTACAACTGAAGAGCAGGTTCTTAAAATTCTAAAAAGGATTAACTGTATACCTAAGGTTTATAGATCAAACTATTCTTCAGAAAGTGTTCTGACGCAAGGATTTGGGGAAATTGCATCTGTTTCGGATACTGCAATGGAGATGCTTTCTAACATAGGGCTATTACCAAGTCGTAAAATATATTCATATACTGATCTTGGGGCAAAAATATTATCTGAATATTATAAATTTGATGTTAATAGAGAGGGCTATCCGGTAGGTATAGCATATGAAAATGAAAAAGGTGAAAGAAAGACATTCGTAGTACCATTTATGATGGATTTAGAGCAGCTTAAAGGTTTGGTGTACAGCACATCAACAGAAAGGGCGGAGTTAAATTATGATAGCGATAATGTAAATATTAATGTTTATGCTGTTTATGAACCGGGAATGGATGGTTCTACTT
>JAEZGU010000194.1 GCA_023416855.1 Bacillota bacterium | reverse complement strand
TCTTAAAACATATCCTCTGCCTTCATTAGATGGAATAACACCATCACCAATCATAAATGTTGCAGCTCTTGAATGGTCGCAAATTATTTTCATAGATACATCTTTTTCAGTTTCAACGCCATAAGGTACATTGGCAATTTCAGATACTTTTTTTACAACTGATAACAATGGTTCCACATCAAATACAGTAGGCTTATCCTGTAATACACATGAAACCCTTTCAAGTCCCATTCCTGTATCAATATTTGGATTTGGTAGTGGATGGTACACACCCTGTTCATCTTTGTCAAATTGAGTGAAAACTAAATTCCAGATTTCTAAAAATCTGTTACAATCACATCCAGGCTTACAATCAGGTGAGCCACATCCCCTGTCAGCACCAGTATCAAAATATATTTCAGAACAAGGTCCGCTTGGTCCTACTTCCAATTCCCAGAAATTATCTTCCTTACCTAATCTAACTATTTTTTCTTTTGGTATACCTACATTATTATGCCACAATTCAGCAGCTTCATCATCATCTAAATAAACTGTTACCCATAATCTATCCTTTTCAATTTTCAACACATCTGTTAACAGTTCCCAGGCCCATTCAATTGCTTCTTTTTTAAAATAATCTCCAAAAGAGAAGTTTCCAAGCATTTCAAAAAAAGTAAGATGCCTTGGTGTTAAACCAACATTGTCAATATCTCCTGTTCTTACACATTTTTGAACTGTTGCCATCCTATTGCATGGTGGAGTTTCTGCTCCGGTAAAATATTTTTTTAAAGGTGCCATACCTGCACCTATTAATAACAAACTTTTATCATTTTTAGGAATTAATGAAAAACTGTTTTTAGTCAAATGACCTTTGCTTTTGAAGAAGTTTAAATATTCTCTTCTTATATTATTTATTGAAAATCTTTCTAATTTATCCATATAAGATTTTTCCTCCGTTTCATAGTATGCGCTCTTATGTACTTTATTATGAAATTATAATGTATTCTTTCACATATTGTCAACTAAATTTCACATTTCTTAACAATTCCGTACACGGACACGTTCCGGACACTGGGACGTTTCATTTGTCTTAAGGTTTTTCAATTTATTTCTATGCAAACATAAAATAAAATGATAAAATAAACTTGTAAAATTTGGAATAATTCATTTTATAGATGGTGCTATATACCAAGAAATTAAGAATATAATGTTACAGTTATATATACAGTTGGAGGAGTTAAATGAAGAAATTAGAACGACTTCAAACTACTATTATGTATTTAAAACAAAAAGGTAGATTGACAGCAGAAGAACTTGCTGAACACCTAGAAGTAAGCAAACGAACTATTTATCGAGATATTGATGCCTTAAGTCAAATGGGTATACCTATTATTGCTTATGAAGGTGTTTATGGTGGATATGAAATTGATGAATCTTACTTCATGCCCTCAGTTAAGCTTTCAGAACGAGAAGTTTTTATACTGATGCTCATTTTAAAAATATCCGGCCAATTAAATATTCCTGATTTTAATGAGAGTATTAATGTATTAAATCTAAAACTTATTAACACATATAATGAACTTACTCCTAAATATAAAGATGTTCTTCACCGTGTAAGTTTTGATTTACAGAATATTTTCCCTGAGAATTACCTTGAAGGGTCCTATGAGAAAATTCTTGAAGCTTTTGCTAAATATCAAAGATTAATTATAAAATATTATTCTCCACTGAAGAATAAAACCGTTGATAGAGAAATATCACCATTTCATATGTTTTATTGCGATGGTGTATGGTATTTAGATGCGTATTGCCACCTTAGAAAGAAAAAAAGAACCTTTCGCTTGGATAGAATTCTTGATATTTCTTTATTACCTAATAAAATAGATACTATACGTGAAAAACAGTACAATGAAAGTATATTAAATGACTCAAAGATTATTATAGAATTTGAAATAAATAAGGATTTGTATAATTTAATTAAATATGATACTGCTATGATAGACGCTAAAATAGTTTCAGAGGATGATTTGAATTATAATATTAGTATTGAAACAAATCGATTGGTCTATTTTGAAACTTTGGCCATTCGAAATTCTGATCAAGTAACAATACTCCAGCCTCAGACAATTATTAATAATTTACAGAAAAAAATATATAATTTAATGGAAAAATATTGTTAGAACACTGACAGGTTTATGTCAGTGTTTATTTGCTATTATAATTTCGGAGGTGTTAAAATGAATATTGGAATTTATTTATATGATGGATACTTTGAAACGGAACTATGTGTAGCGACATTGCTTTTTTCTAAGCAAAATCTTTTCACGATAGCATGTAATCAAGAAATTGTAAGGTGCATGGATGGGAAAAGAGTTTTGATAGATAAACAGATTAAGGACGTTAAACCTGCTGATATTGACGTATTAATTATTCCCGGAGGAAATCCAATCCTTAATGATGATATCGCTCAACTTATTAGAGATTGCGAAAAAATCGGCGCAATAATTGGTGGAATATGCGGTGGCGTAAGTTACTTAGCATATGCTGGGGTTCTTGAAAATCGTAGATTTACTAGCTATAACAACAGTCATTTAGAGTATGATTTCGATGCGAAATTAGGCAATTTTACAAATAATATGTATGAAAGCGACAATAAAATAGTAACTGCAAAGCCAGATGCATACTTAGAGTTTGCTTTAGAACTGTATCGATTAGCAGGATTATTAAATCCAATGGATATTGATGACTATATTGAATGGTTTAAAAGTCCCACCACATTTAAATACTAAATCAAAACGTCCCCGTGTCAGGGGACGTTATTTTTAATGGCAATGAATATCTTCTTCGTCGTCTGGGCTGAAATTTTCTAAGCCTTTAATTACTTTGCCTGTTTTTTGTGCGTAATCATAAAGTGCTGATTTTACTGCCTGTTCTGCTAATACAGAGCAGTGTACCTTAACAGGAGGAAGTCCTCCAAGAGCTTCTATAACAGCTTTATTTGTTAGGTCAACTGCTTCATCAATAGTTTTACCCTTAATAAGCTCTGTTGCCATACTGGATGAAGCGATGGCTGAACCGCAGCCAAATGTTTCAAACTTAACATCCTCAATTATATCATCTTCATTTATTTTTAAATATATTTTCATTATATCTCCGCATTTAGGATTACCTACTTGGCCTACACCGTCTGCGTTTTCCATTGAGCCAACATTTCTTGGATTTCTGAAATGATCCATAACTGCTTCTGTATACATAATCTTCCTCCGAATTATCTTAGTTTATTTTTTGTATAAATCTTCATCATTTTTAATTGGTGACATTTTTCTTAGTTTCTCTATTATATTCTTCATTGTCTGAACAACGAAATCTATGTCTTCTTCTGTTATTTCATCGTTTATGGTAAAACGGATTGAGCCATGAGCTGTACCGTGATCAAGTCCTGTTGCTAAAAGTACATGTGATGGGTCTAGTGAACCTGATGTACATGCCGAACCACTTGAAGCAGCTATTCCTTCCATATCTAATAGTAAAAGAATTGATTCGCCTTCTACGTATTTATATGAAAAATTAATATTGTTAGGTAATCTCATTGTTGGATGTCCGTTAAGAATAACGTCAGGTATGTTGCTTTTTATATCTTCTATAAATTTATTTCTTAATGCAGTTAGCTTTTCTACATAAGAATCAAAATCTCTTTTAGCTAACTCAACTGCCTTACCAAATCCAACAATATTCTGAACGCCTTCTGTTCCTGCTCTTTTTCCTCTTTCCTGGCCACCGCCATGAACGAAATTATCTATTTTAACACCTTTTCTTATAAACATGCCGCCTATGCCTTTTGGTCCGCCTAATTTATGAGCAGACATTGACAGCAAATCTATATGTTGCTTTTTGACGTCTATTTTAACAGCTCCCATTGCTTGAACAGCATCCACATGGAATAGTATACCGTGTTCCTTAGCAATCTCTCCTACTTGTTCTATTGGTTGAATAGTTCCAATTTCATTGTTAGCAAACATTATTGATATTAGCATAGTTTCCGGAGTAATTGCTTCCTTCAACTGTTCTAAATCAATCATACCGTATTTATCTACATCTAAATATGTAGTTTTTACTCCAAATTTCTCTAAATATTCACATGTGTGAAGTACTGCATGATGCTCAATTTTAGTTGTAATTATATGGTTTTTTCCTTTGTTAAAATTAGCAAAAGCAACACCTTTTAATGCCCAGTTATCAGATTCTGAGCCGCCGGCAGTAAAATAAATTTCCTTTTCATCTGCATTTATAAAGTCAGCAACTATTTTTCTTGCGTTTTCTATTGCCTCTTTTGATCTTCTTCCTAATTCATATAATTGAGATGACGGATTGCCGTACATTTCATCAAAATACTTGCGCATTTCTTCTATTACTTCTTTTTTAACCTTTGTGGTTGCGGCGTTGTCAAGATAAAGTTTCTTGCTCATTTTTTTCCTCCGTTAATTTGTCTAAATTAGTTTTACGTTCCTCACACATATCAGCTAAAGTTATATTATCAATAACATTGTTTATACTATTCTCAATTTTTTCAAAAATCACCCTTGTTGCACAAATAGATTCTCTTGAGCAAACTTCTTTACTGATGCATTCAGAAGTAGTAATATCTCCCTCTAATGTTCTAAGTATCATCCCAACAGTTATTTCTTCCGGTTTATTAGATAAAAAATATCCACCTTGTGGACCCCTTACCGTATCAATATACCCACTTTTTTTCAATTTAGCAAAAAGTTGTTCTAAATAACTTTCAGAAATATCATATTTTTCTGCAATTTTTTTAAGAGAAACAGGTCCTAAACCATAATTAAGTGCAAGTTCAAATATTGCTTTTAATCCATATCTGCCCTTTGTTGACAAAATCATAAATCTGTCTCCTCTCATAGTAATTCCCACTAACTTAGTAGGGTATGATTAATTATAGTATACCCTACTAATCTTGTCAACATTAAATTTTAAGCAAGATGCCCTAAATTTTTAATTTGGTGTCAGTCGCTTATACTGTAAGTGATAAAAAAACACAAGCAATGCTTGTGTTCAAATTGACATAATTGGCGGTCGTTTTCATCTACCTGCTATAACATTTTATATAACGTCTTTCCGTCTTGTTTAACTTCCATATATACATTATCTACAGGAACCTTCCTGCATTCCTTTATTACAATATTATAGGCATCTCTTCCATATGCCTTGATACAAAGGTCACATTCACTCTTTATACTGAATGGGGTTTGTGATAGATAAATGTTTCTCACTCCATAACCCTGTAATTTATTAAATACCGCAACGGCATAATTTCCATGTTTAAAAGTAATAATATAAAGTTCCATACCTATTCCTCCTCTTTGCATTTAACCTTTCTATATTTTATTAATAAAATTATATAAGGTTACAAAGGGGGGGAATTCTAATTCAAATAACGGTGTTCTTCATCATTATCATAAATACTGAATTCTTCTTTTAAACTTTCTAAATTATTTTCATAATCATTTTCTGAAATTATATTACTAAACAATAAGGTATCTAATTTATTTTTGTGATCCTCAAAAATAAATATTTCCTTACATGGCCATATAATATTTTCTTTTTTACTATTTTGTGTTTTCAATAGAGAAATTAACATCTCATTTTCACTTAAGCTCTCTGTTGTACCCATCAAATTAAATTTGCTAATTCTAATATTGTTTTTTTCAAATATATTTCTTATATTTCTAATGAAAACATAATGTTCTTTTTTTATTTCATAGGAAACATCTTCGCTCAGTAAATCTTCCGCTAAATCTTTATTATAAAATTCAACAGTTATATCATAATTTATATCTTTATCCAATATATCAAATTTTATTTTATTATTAAGTTTTTCTATAATATTTGAATTTTTTATATCTGTATTATACAATTTATAATCCATATAATTACCCCCTTTAGTTTTTCAGGTACTCTAAAAATTTTTTAATTTTACTTTCATACCCTGATTCCTTAGGTTCATAAAAATTAGCATCCCTTAATGCTTCAGGAAGATAATTTTGCTTTACATAAAACTTATTGTAGTCATGTGGGTACTTATAGCTTAGTCCCCTACCAAGTTTTTCTGCTCCATTGTAGCTCTTATCCTTTAAATGAGTTGGAACATCTAAAGAAAATTTCTCTACTGCTTCTAAAGCACTGTCTATCGCTTTATATGAAGCGTTGCTTTTAGGTGCGCATGCTACATATATAGCTGCTTGAGCTAATATAATGCGACCTTCCGGAAAACCTATTATATCAATTGCATGGAATGCACTAACCGCTAACTGTAAAGCTCTTGGATCTGCATTGCCTACATCTTCAGATGCACAAATTATAATTCTTCGTGCTATAAATTTTGGGTCTTCTCCACCTTTTATCATTTTTGCTAACCAAAATACAGTAGCATTAGGGTCAGAGCCCCTCATGCTTTTTATAAAAGCAGAAATTGTATCATAATGATTGTCGCCTGTTTTATCATATTCTAACTTTTTCCTTTGAATGCATTCTGAAGCAACATTTATATCAATTTTTATTTTGCCGTCTAATTCTTCTGTCGTTTCAATACCTAACTCTAAAGCACTAAGCGCCTTTCTTACATCTCCGTTTGAGTTGTTAACAATTAGTTCTATGGCATCTTCGTCTATTTCTATATCTTTGTTGCCATAGCCTCTATCCTTATCTGCAATTGCTTTTTTTATTACATCTTTAATGTTGTCGTCACTAATTTTTTTAAACTCAAAAATTAGTGAACGTGAAATCAAAGCTTGATTTACTTCAAAATAAGGATTTTCAGTTGTAGCACCTATAAGTATTATAGTGCCATTTTCAACATAAGGCAATAGTGCATCCTGTTGAGCTTTATTAAATCTGTGAATTTCATCTATAAAAAGTATTGTTCTTTTGTTATAAAGTGATAATTCATCAACAGCATAGCTGATTTTCTCTTTTATGTCCTTGATACCGCTTGTAACTGCATTTAAGGTAGTGAAATTATTGTTTGTATTTTCAGCGACTATTCGTGCTAAAGTTGTTTTACCCGTACCGGGAGGGCCATAAAAAATAGCGGAAGAAAGCTTGTCAGCTTTTATTGCTCTGTTTAATATTTTTCCTTCTCCCACAATATGTTCTTGCCCTACAAAATCATAAAGAGATTTAGGCCTCATACGCTCAGCAAGAGGCCCTGATTTCTTTATTGTATTTTCATATTGCATTTCAAATATATTCATTGTTTATCCTTTATAGTTTTTTTCCTATGGTAAACTTGAGAACATTTTTTGCCATTTCTTTTCTATCGTAAGCTTTTAATATAAAATATGATACTACTAAAGATAATAATGATGCAACAGCAGAAATAATGTCTTTATTTGGATTGTCCAAAAGAAGCTGTACAACACCTATAGTTGCAATCATAATTAGCAAAGGAACACCATACAAGAATAATATATGCTTCATTAACACTTCACTTTCAGTTGTTATCTCAACATAATCGCCAACTTGATATTCTTGTGTTACGTCACTTTCAATTATTATACTCTTTTGTGTACAGGATGAACCGCAGCTTTTACAGTTATCTCCGCAAGCGGATACTCTTTTAACCGATATAGTAGCTTTATTACCTTCAATTTTTTCTATCTTTCCAACTTGATCCATTATAATCTTCCTTTCTAATCGGAACAATACAGAGGTCGTTCCCTACAACTATCAATCGGAACGACACAGGGGTCGTTCCCTACTCTATTACGTCTATTGATAATTCTTTTAATTGCTTTTCTGTAGCATATGTTGGTGCTTCTGTCATTAAACATGTAGCACTTTGAGTTTTTGGAAATGCAATTACGTCTCTTATATTGTCACTTTCTGTTAATAGCATCATGAAGCGGTCTAAGCCGTATGCTATTCCACCATGTGGAGGAACTCCATATTTAAATGCTTCAAGCAAAAATCCAAACTTTTCATTTGCTTCTTCATCTGTAAACCCAAGTGCTCTAAACATTCTGTTTTGAAGTTTTCTATTAGTAATACGAATGCTTCCGCCACCTATTTCATCTCCATTTATAACTATATCATATGCTTTAGCTCTCACTTCTGCAGGATTTGATTCTAATTTATCAATATCCTCATCTACCGGAGCTGTAAATGGATGGTGTTTTGCAACATATCTATTCTCTTCATCGTCATACTCAAACAATGGGAAATCAGTTATCCATACTAATTCATATTTACTTTCATCTATTAAATTTTTATCTTGTGCTATTTCGATTCTTAAAGCACCAAGAGCCGTATTAACAACTGATTCCTTATCCGCAACAATAAATACTATATCTTTTTCTTTAAGTTCAAGTAATGAAATTATTTGATTTTGTTCATCTTCGCTTAAGAATTTTGCAATAGGAGAATCTATTGCTCCATTTTCATATTTCATCCATGCTAATCCTTTAGCACCATATGTTTTAACAAATTTTTCAAGCTTAGAAATTCCTTTCTTAGAAAATTCATCAGCTGATTCATCTATTTTAACACATTTGATTAAACCTTTTGAATCATATGTTGATTTAAATGCATTAAATTCTGAATTTTTGAATATTTCAGTAATATTAGTAAGTTCATATCCAAAACGTAAATCCGGTTTATCAGAACCGTATTTTTCCATTGCTGTTTTATATGACATTCGTTTAATTGGTAGTTCGATATCTACGTTTTTAACTTCCTTAAATATTCTCTGAATTAATTTTTCATTTATAGAAATAACATCCTCAACATCAACAAAAGACATTTCTATATCAACCTGTGTAAATTCAGGTTGTCTGTTTGCTCTTAAATCCTCATCTCTAAAGCATCTAACTATTTGGAAATATCTATTCATCCCTGATACCATCAAAAGTTGTTTAAAAAGCTGTGGCGATTGTGGTAATGCGTAAAATTTGCCGGGATTAACTCTGCTTGGCACTAAATAGTCTCTTGCTCCTTCAGGAGTTGGTTTTGTTAAAAATGGTGTTTCTATTTCATTAAAATCATTTTCATATAAAAAATCTCTTATAACTTTAGATGTTCTGCTTCTTAATATTAGATTGTTTTGCATATGTGGTTTTCTTAAATCAAGAAATCTATATTTTAAACGCATTTGTTCCGAAACATCATCGTCATCTTTTATATAAATTGGAGGTGTTTCTGCAGTATCCAATATTTTTAGCTCTTCAATATATACTTCTATTTCTCCTGTTGCCAATTCAAAGTTTTTAGATTGTCTTTCTAAAACTTTTCCTCTTACTGCAATAACAAACTCACTTCTTAGTCCTTCTGCTTTCTCAAAGCTTTCTTTATTCACATCAGTATCAAACACAATTTGAATTAAACCGGTTATATCTCTTAAATCAGCAAATATAAGTCCACCTAAGCTTCTTCTTTTCTGAACCCATCCCATGAGAACAACTTCTTTGCCAATATCATCCTTACTTAATTCACCACACATGTTTGTTCTTCTTAAATTTCCCATTGTCTCCATAATATCCTCCATAGATGTAAGCAGATGACCCAAATCTTTGATTTGGTGTCAGTCGCTTATGCTGTAAGTGAAAATAAAATAATAAAAACTCATCCCTATTCTTAGGGACGAGTTTAACCCGCGTTGCCACCCTACTTGGACTATAAATAGTCCCTCTCGATTGTTTTGCTTTATTTGAGGTGTCTTTCATCACAAGTTAATAACAGCTCTCATCATCCCTGTCTTGCTTTGATTAATACAATTATGATTACTCTTCCCCAAGCAATATATTTATGTTTAAATTAACATAATGAAAGATATTTGTCAATAGGTTTTTTACTGGTTTGTTGCACCTGTTAGGTCATCCAATGTCTTAAAAGTATATCCTTCTTGTTTCCATGTTGTAATAAGCTCATCTAATATTTCAGAATTTGTTTTTGATGTGCTGTGAAGAAGTATGACAGCTCCCGGATGTGTACGTGGTATCAGCTTGCTGAAAGCATGTTCTTTTGTTGGTTGCTTATCATT
>JAEZGU010000149.1 GCA_023416855.1 Bacillota bacterium | reverse complement strand
GATGAAGAAAGAATTTATCCGCTTCAGCAGCTCATTCCAGAAATGGCTTCTTATGATAGCGGAACTATGAATTGGCAGCATAGGACTATATTTGAAAACAGTCCGCAATTTTTAGAGAAACTAGGATTGGCATTGCAAGAATCGAATATTAAACCTGAAATTGAAATATTCCATGCAGGTATGGTTTATGAGGCACTATATTACTTAAAAAAAGGAATATTAAAGGCTCCGCTTCATTTTCAATTTGTACTGGGATGTCCGGGTGGAATGACTAATACAGTGGAAAACCTTGTATTTTTAAAGAGTATTATTCCACAGGATTCTACATGGTCAGCATGTGGAATAGCCGGTGGACACATGCCTATAATGATGGCTACTATAGCAATGGGAGGACATCTTCGTGTTGGTATGGAAGACAATGTTATGTATAAAAAAGGTGTATTGGCAGAATCTAATGCTCAATTTGTTGCCAGAGCAAAAAGATTGCTTGAAGAAGCAGGATATGAGGCAGCAACACCAGATGAAGCAAGACAAATTTATGGGCTTACAAGAAAGGTGTTTTAATTTATAAATAAATAAAGGCAAAAATAAGAGGCGTTTTAATAAGAGGAAAAACCGTATATGAAATAAATATTAATTTATATACGGTTTTTATTTTTTTTAGCTAAAATTTAATTTATAAATGTTGGCGATATTGGAATTACATATTTTATATTGTCACAGCATGTTACGCTAATTCCACCATAGATGTATTCAATTATTAAAAGATTGTCTCTAACTTCAAGGATTCTACCAGCGGTTCCGAAGTAGGACGGGCATTTGAATTTTATAAAAACGTATCTGCCTTCATAATCTTCCTCAAGACTGTTGCAAATATTGCATTCATAGTCGTATTTACTCATTTGCCTTCGCCTCCTCATTTATGTTGCCTTGAATTGAGTTCAACAAGTAGTGTCTTTGTTCTACCATAGTCTTTATATCAATGTTTTTAATTGTTTCATTAGCAGCTTCTACAGTATCAAAAAAGTACAGTTCAAAAATATCATCACAGCAAGCAGTAAATATTACATTTCCGCCTCTCGGAGCATCATAAAGACGGATGGTGTTGTCACAAAAGGAGTTTCTTTGGATGTAACCATCATTGTATCTATGATTGACGCTTGTATTGTCAGAGGCACAATTTACAACTATACCAACCCTTATATATTGTCCTATATAATTTCGTAATAAACAGCAGAAAGGACATTCCATAATCATTTCACCCTTTAATTAATATCAAAGATAAACAGTATAAAAAAGTTTTGTCATGATTGTACTATTTATCTTTGATATATAATATGTCCAATATTTTTTTTTGTTAATATAACATTACTACTAATTATTGTTATTATTATTAGCTTCAGGGGGTAAATTGGTGTAGCATAGATACCAAGACGGACAGTTATAGCCAAGACTCTCACTAGCATTAACTCTGTTAATAAGTTCGTCATATGTAGTAGGAGTAGGTGCTAAGACTGGTTCACCTGGCTTCCAGTTTGCAGGGGTGTCCAGATTATATTTTTCTTTAATTTGAAGAGAATCTATTACTCTTATAAGTTCTTCACCACTCCTTCCTGTAGATGCCGGTAAGGTTAAAATTGATCTTATTCTTCCAAAAGGGCTTATTATAAAAGCATCCCTTACCGTCTCACCATACAATCTGTCAGGATTTAACATACCGTACATTTCTGCAATTTGCAGATCTGCATCTGCTATAATAGGGAAAGGAATGGTTATTCCGGTTTTTTGATATATGTCATACACCCAGGCTAAGTTAGCATAAATGTTATCAGTGGTTAAACCTATCATATAAGTATTTCTTTTTAAGAGCTCGGAATAAAATTGAGCAGCACTAATAATTTCTGTAGTGGATACATCATTAAATGCAGTTGGCTGACTGGCTAATAAAACCCATTTTCCTTTGTAATCAGATAATCTTACATAACCCTGAGTGGACAGGGCAATAAAATCAGGAGCCATTCTTCCTATGGTTATGCACTCATTTCTTCTTTGAGGCTGATTATTATTTATACTATTATATGAAATCAATTTTCTCCCTCACTTTGTTAATATGTTATATTCTATGACAAATATAAAATAGTGTTCAAAATAAACAATATGATAAAAGAAATTTTTGAATTATTAGATATAAAAATATGAACATGTACTTTTGCATATTTTATTCGCATTTTCGTTTAAATTAACATTTATACAGTTTATTGCATTTACAAATGTATGGACAAAGACACGAAAGTTCGTTATAATGGTAACTAGGTGGAAACACAAAATATAAATTTCAAATACTCAATAATTATAATTTTTAGGAGGTTATTAATAAATGAGTAAACCAATTTTGTCGGCACATTTTGAATCAAGAATGCCTTCAGATGTTAGACTTGCACAGATGAAGTATGCAGAACGTAAGGTAAAACCTGAAGCTGTAATCAATGTAGGTATTGGCAATGTTTCACTTCCAACTAACCCTGCTATGATGAAAAGAATGTTTAATTTAGATGCTCCAGAAAGCCCATTTAATAAGGGTGTAATAAGATATACTGCTACTGGTGGATTTGATGAAACTCAAGAAGCATTTAAAAATATTCTAAAATGTGAAGGATTTGATACAAGCAAATTGTTTGTTACAGTAACAGATGGTGGTTCAACAAGCATGGAATTGTTGCTGCTTGGAGTTTGCGGACCTGCTGGAACTGATGAGAAACCATTAATGATGATAGATCCTGCT
>JAEZGU010000097.1 GCA_023416855.1 Bacillota bacterium | reverse complement strand
TTTTCTTTAGTCGGCAATAATATATTGATATTTTTGTCTAAATTATTCAATATATGTTTTCTGATAAATGAATTAGAAGCTACTCCGCCTGTTATTATTATTGTTTCAATAGTAGAACTGATATTTAGCTTATTTATAATATGCACTATGCTATCTGCTATATAAGTAAAAAGTGAATTAATAATTGATTCTTTACTGTATTTTTTTGATAAGTATAAATTAGTATAATAGTTTTCCATACCTGATAAGTTGATATATTCATCGCCGCTTATTTTTGGAGTTTTTATTTCATCAATAATATTATTATCATATAAATGTTTTTCCATATGTAGACCACATGGAAACTGAAAATCAAGTAAAATACCTATCCTATCTATTAGTTGACCATAGGTAATATCCTTGCTTCCTCCAACAATCTTTGCATCATAACCCTTTTTTGCTTTGCTAACTTGTAGGAACTCTGTTGTTCCTCCAGAAATGTGTATTGCTATAATATTGTTGTTTATTTCTTTGTAATTGTGCAAAAGGGATGCTGCTATATGATTTTCCTGATGAGAATATTCTAAGTAATTGCAATTTAATGTTTTGGCTATTATTTTTCCAAAATTTTGTCCCACAGTAAATACAGGCATATATGAACCTTCTATGTTTCTTGGTTTGGAACTAACAGAAACTGTTTTTATATTATTAAAAACTATACTCATATCATAGTACAGTTCATAAAAATTTTTCATATGCTGAAAAACAGCATCCTGTTGTCTCAATCCTTTTTGACCCATGGGTACTGTTAGTATTTTTCGTTTGTTTTCTATTATTTCATTGGTTTCTTGATCTATTACAGCTATAGAAGTTGTATAAGCGCTTGTATCAATTCCTAATATATAGTGATTCATTGACTTATGCTTCTAACAACAGTTCCCAAAATTCCATTTATAAACTTGTGGGAATCCTCGTTAGAGTATTTTTTACTGATTTCAACTGCTTCATTTATAGAAACACTTTCAGGAATTTGATCGTTATACAATATTTCTGCAATAGCTACCCTTAATACTGCTAAATCAACCTTTGCAATTCTGTTAATCTTCCAATCCTTTGAATTATCTGTTATGTACTTGTCTATTACTTCAATATTATCAATTAAATCGTCAATGGTTTTATTGAGGTATTCAGTATCTACATCTTCTATTTCAAAATGATTGATAAATTTACATGGAAGGTTTTTATCAAAATCTTTATTAATATCCATACAGTATGAAATCTTCACTGCTTCTTCTCTTGTTTCTTTTCGCTTCATTTTTCCTCCGTAAAATTTCTCTTTAACGCAATTATAGATTGACAAAATAAAATTGTCAATCTATATGAGGGATATTTATTCTTTATTCAACTATATCAGCTTCAATAAGCTCTTTATCTTTATCTTTGTCTTTTTCTTGTATAATGTTAAGTACATGCACGTTAACTGCAGCTACTTCCATATCAGTCATTGTTTCAATTTCTTTTTTTACACAGGATTGAACTTCTCTGGCTACTTCACTGATTTTATGGCCGTATTCTACGTTTATAAAAATATCCAAAACAGCAATATTCTCATTTATTTCCACCTTGATTCCCTTAGAATAATTATTTTTAGAGAACAAGTTTGAAATACCTTCAGCAACACCAGTACGAGTTGTACTTACACCTTTAACTGAACTGGTTGCAATACCTGCAATAATAATAACTACATCATCAGATATTTTAACTTGACCTATGTTTTCGTTATCCATATTAGCACCTCCATAAAAGATTATATCAGAAATTATATCTGTTTACAAATCAATATTATCAAATTTTACTATTTTTATTTGTGCCGGTTCATAATTTGTTTCTGATACAATAACATCTTTTATTTTGGTTGCATCAGCCTGTTCAATTGTGTCGTTTGTTACAACTTTAATCATATCTGAATCTACAATTACAATTGTCTCGTTGTAACCCTTTGATTGAAGCATCATTTCAATGCTGCTTTCAGTTTGTATGTATTCATTTTTATTAAGTAGCAATGCTTCAAATTGACTTTTTGTTTCAGCTGAAATAGAATCATTGCTTATGCTTTTTTCTAGATGGTCAATTACATCCATATTACCTTTATCTCTATTTAACTTAAAATTAGCAAAGTTTATGTTTAACTTACTTAAAATACCCTCTGAAGATGCTTCAACTGAGTCCTTGTTTAAAATATCCGTAATATCACCAAGAATTACATAATCTAATTCTTCTTCAGTTTCTTGTACAAGTTCAGGACCGTTAACAGGTGGTTTAACTTCGATATCTGACTTATCGGTTTGTTCTAAAACCTTAACTAAATCATTTCCCCCTAATTCTGCTAAGTCACCTTCGATTATTTGTGCTATATCTTCATTCAAATCAGACTTATTTACTTCCTCTATTTGTGATATATCATTTAAATCAAATGGATTCTCCGGCACCATTGACATATTTACATATCCAATTATAAATATTATTGCCAAAGAAGTTAAAAATACTAATGTTTCCTTTCTCATAATCATAATTACCCCCTTAGTTAGTTTAAAACATGTTTTACTTCTTTATTACTTGCCACAACTAATTGTTGGTAAGCACTATTTCAATATCATTTATATTGATATCTAATAAAGTTTTTACACAACTCATAAGTGTTGTATAAATATCTCTATCACCATTATATTTTGCGACAACCAAGACTCCTGATATTTCAGGATATTCATATAATTTTTCCACAATGTGGTTATCGCCCCCAAGTATCACTTGATTTTGTTTAGTTTCTCGTTTCAGCTCTCTTTTAGATCGGTGTGTACCTATTTCGATATTTGTTTCATTGCTATAATTTTCATCATATACAGGTTTCAATTCAGGAGTTTTTTTTGTGTATATCATTACATCAACACTTTGCATATGCTCAATTTTGCTTAAAATTTTTTCTAACCTTTCCTCTAATGAAATTACATAATTATCAGTAGTCATTTCTTTTTCCATTATATTATTTGAAATGTTATCAGATGCTGAACCGGTTATTTTTGATGTATCAAGCCTCAAAATTAAAGAAATAATAACTAATAAAATAAAAATGTTAACTGCATATTTTAAATTTTTATTTTCTTTAAATATATTTAAAAAATTATTCATGTGTGCCTCCACTATTCTATTCATATAAGTTATTGCACATATATGTCTTTTAAATTTATATGAAAGATATCAGCTATGTTTGTTTTTAATTCATTTACCTCATCAATACTCAACAGTTTATTTAAAGTTACTACAGCCCTTATATCCATATCCTCTGTAAAATTTAATGAAATATTTTTTACTACATCATCTCCTTCAAAGTAATCTTTGTTTATGGAGTCTATAAAAGTACGGTCAATGCTGCTAAGTGTAACTTCCCTTTCATATGACGTTTCTAAAGTTGATAAATCATTTAATAAGTTTATATTAATGCTTCCATTTAAAAATATATTATCTAAAATATAAATCATGATAAAAATTTTTATTGCTATACGGCAAAACTTCTGAGTCTTACCCTCAGGAAAAATTATCATAATAATGTTAAACATTAATATTAAAATTAGTATATTAACAATCATATTTTTCATTTGACTACCCAAAAATGTTATTCATATAATTTAATAAAATTGAATAATAAACTGTTACTATTATTATTGGTGTAATAAGACATATTAAGTAAATAAAAAACATGTCAGCCATTTCATATATTAGCTTGGATATATTTTCGCTAAAAGGTTCTGTTAATACGCCTACAGCTTTATATAAAACTAAAGCTAAAGCAATTTTTATCAATGAACCGCCAAACGCGGAGAACATAAAGATAATTATTACTATACCTAATACATCTTTGATCATTAGTATGCTTTTTAAAAACACTCCAAAGAAACTGCTTACAGCATTTCCAATCACAGGAACTGCTGCAGGTGACAATGCTTTTATGGAACTAATAAAAATATTATCCGTTTTATATAATATATATCCTTGTACAGAAAAATTTATGACCATTATAATCATATATCCTGATAAAATTAAGAGTGTTGCTTTTTTTAAAAATTTGTACAAAAGCTTTGCATTTATCAGTTTGCTCATGTTATTAATCAATATAACCGCAATCATTATTATTGTCATAATATCTGAAAATTTATATATAAGCTGAGTAGTTATACCAACAACGTAATTTAGAGATGTTTGGAAAAATTGTAATACACTTAATTTCCCGAAAGTTAACATTGCAGCCATAAAAACTGCATTGATTTCTTCTGTTATTCTTTTAAAAGTTAAAAAATCGTCCTTAAGCATGTTCTTTATAATGAGAACATCCTTCAATATAATTGTAAATATTACTAAAACTGAAAAAATCAATACAATATCAGACACACTTTGGCTACTAAATTCATCTGAAAAATATTTAATAATAGTTAAAACCATGCAAATTACAATAATATTAATGCCGGTCTGTATAATACTCTTAAAAAAACCTTGCTCATTTTTAAACTCATAAAAAAAATAGTCCTTGATACTTATATCCAATCTTCCTTTAAAAGCATTTACTATTAAATCTCTAAGGCTTATGTTGTTATCTCTAAAATAGGGATTATTCTTATTTATATAGTCCTCTATTGTGTCTGTAGGTATTTCATCAATGGCACTATCTATTGTTCCTGCGAAAGCACTTATAGTATTTAAAGTAATTAATATAATTATTAAAATAGTTGTTTTTATTTTCATCTCATCACCCGTTAACAAGCATTAATATTTGATCAAGGAATATTTTTATTACATCAATAGAATAAATTAAAATTATAAGTTTGCCTGCAATTTCTACCTTCTTACCAATCGATTCGTAGTTTAAATCCTTGCAAAGAAGTGATATAAAATCACAAATATAAGCAATGCCAACTATTTTTAATATGGTAGCAAAATATTCAATCCTAATATTAAACCTAATAAAAATATTAGTGAATTCTTCAACATATACTTTTAGTTCTCTAAAGAGCATCAGCATTACTAAAATGCCGAATATTACAGTAATATAAACCTTGAATTCTTTATTAAAATTTGAAATTGTTATGCCTAAAATAACAGTGATTACAGCAATGAATATAATTTTTGCAAGCAACATATATCATTCCTTTCATCAATACAAGTTGAATACTGATTTAACCTCCATAAATAAATCATTCATCATTCCAACAATGAGTGCCATAACTACTATTACCCCAGTAAGTGTTACAAACATTGCCTGTTCATCTCTACCTGTCTTCGCTAAAATTTGATTAAAAACTGCTACAACTATGCCTATTGCACCAACCTTAAAAATTAGATCAATGTCCATAAATACTCCTCCTAAATTAAAATTACAGCTACAAGGCTTCCCACCAATAATGATATTCTGTTGTTCAGGTTTTTTTTATCAATGTGTTGCCTTTCAAAACATTTCATAGAATATTCCATTTCTTTGATAGTGTATTGCAGCTTCTTATCAAGAACATCTGAATAAGTACTACCGTAAAAATCAACTATATCAATAAAATTTATATTAAAATCATTAGGTGTATGCAAAAGTTCTGAAATGAAGTTTAAATATTTATCCTTATTATCCTTATTTTCAAAATTACCTATTAATTCATTACAAACAACTTGCGCATTCTTATTTTTAAAGTTATATTTTAAAAAAATTTCTTCAAAAGACATATGCATTTGACAGGAATAAATTCTCAAATAATCAGTAAAATCTAATAATTCCTTCATGTTATCCATACATCTATCGCCGTAATCATTAATAAATTTAAAAATAAATTTTACAGTTACTATTGTGAGAATAAACAATGAAGTTTTAAGCCATATCACTATAAATCACCCTATTTCTTTCAAAATCAAAAATTTCTTTTACTGTACATGGTTTTATACTGTTTTTTAATATAATAGCTCTATCAAAAAAATTATTTTCTATTATATTTTTCATATATATATTCTTTTTGACATCTTCTATACTAAAGCCGTGTGCGCTTGTTACTATGTTTACTCCGCTTTTAAGCGCATATTGAATGATTTCAAAATCATCTTGAGAACCAAGTTCATCTGATATGATGACCTTAGGAGAAAGAGCTCTTATGCTCATAAAAAAACCATCTCTTTTCATACAATAACTTAACACATCAGTTCTTTTTCCTACATACATTTGAGTTTCACCGTTGTAAACGGAAGATATTTCTCCTCTTTCATCAATTAATGTAATATCTCTTCCTTCAATATGAAGATTTTTAACGCCATCACTTAGCTTAACTGTTACATCCCTTATAAAAGTTGTTTTACCAGAAAGAGGAGGGCCAATTATTAATGTGTTGTAAATACTTTTCTTGTAGTTTATAAAATATTTTATATAATTTTCTGAGCATCCAGGATATTCCCTCGCAATTCTTATATTTAATGAAGTAATGTTTTTAAAACCATTAAAATAATTTTTCTCATAGACACAATCCCCTCCAAGTCCAATTCGATGGCCTCCTTCTATAGTTATATAACCGCTTCTGATTTCTTTTTCAAAGGCATGTATAGAATTTTTAGTTAAATTTATTACAGTTTCATCGATATCTTTCTTTTTAATCTTATAAGATTCTTCAATGAAAAGTTCAGAATTAACTTTTTTGATTAAGATAGGACTATTCACTCTAAGTCGAATTTCAACAGTATCATTACTTAATAAAACTATATTTTGAGAAACAATTTTTCTTAAAGTGCTACTTAAATTTTCAATAATGTTATTCATATATTCCTCCTATGTTAATCTTGTCCCCCCTAATCTATAATATTATGAATATCCAAATTTATGATAAATGTATATATTTTTTTATATCATAAATAATTATCTTCCAATTCTTATAATTACTATTAAGCTGACAAAATAATAAAAAAAATAATAAAAAAAATAGTTTACAACTAAAAAAACTATGATATAATAACAGTGTAAATATCTTCAGGGCAGGGTGAAATTCCCGACCGGCGGTAAAGTCCGCGAACCGAAAGGTTGAATTGGTGAAATTCCAATACCGACAGTAAAGTCTGGATGGTAGAAGTATTACAAGCTTAGCTTAGTTATCTATCGATTTTTGCCTCTGAGGATTTCAGAGGTTTTTTTATGTTAATATCCCTCTGACAATCTTAAATACGTGCAAATGCATTAGGAGGAAAATATGAAAAGTGAAATTTATGTAAAGGAAAGAAGTTACACAAAAGAAATTGCCAAAATTGGAGTTTTGGCTGGAGTATCAGCAGTATTAATGCTGTTTGAATTCCCTTTATGGTTTGCTCCAAATTTTTATCAATTGGATTTTAGTGAAGTACCTGTGTTGTTAGGAACATTTGCTATGGGACCGATTGCCGGAATAGCAATTGAATTCATTAAAATATTAATTAATTTTGTTTTAAACGGAACTGTTACCGGAGGTATAGGTGAATTAGCAAACTTTGCTGTAGGATGTGCGTTCATCATTCCGGCAGGATATATTTACAAACACAACAAATCATTCAAAACAGCAATTATTGGTTTAATTGTGGGAACTATAACATTAACAACAATAGGCTCTTTCATGAACTACTTTGTATTGCTACCGGTATATGCAAAAGTTTTTGGAGCACCAATTCAAGCATTCATCGATATGGGAAATGCTTTAAACCCTGCAATTACAGATTTAAAAACATTAGTATTGTTTGCAGTAGCACCATTTAACTTATTAAAAGGTATAGTTATTTCATCTGTTACTATACTGATTTATAAGAAATTGTCACCAATACTTCATAAATAGTATTAGTAAAAAGACGCGAAAAGCGTCTTTTTTTATTTCTTGACGAATATGAAAAATTTGGATATTATAGAGATAACGTTATCCCATTAAACAATAAGAAAGGAATTCTTATGAAGCTTAAGGTTTATTCTATTATTTTATTTTTTAACTATTTTATTGCTGGGTTAATAGCACCTGTAATTAGCTTGCTTCTTCTTGATAAGGGGGCTACACTCAGTAATTTATCATTAATACTTGGAATTTATGCTTTTACTGTTATTGTATTAGAGCTTCCAACTGGAGTTATTGCCGATGTTTTTGGCAGGAAAAAATCATTTTGCTTATCTATAATTATTTCTATAGTTAGTTTTATAATACTGTTGTTTGGTAAGGGTTTTGTACTATTGTGCCTAGGTATGATGTTCTATGGATTTAGCAAAGCTCTATCCTCCGGATCCTTCGATGCATTATTTATAGATTATTACATAGATAATTATGGAAAAGACAAGCTTCATAATATAACAACAAGAATAAATGTATTAGAAGCACTTGGAATGTCAACGGGGGCATTAACAGGCGGACTGCTACCTAAACTTACGAACACATATTTTTCTTTATCAAGTATTTATGACTTAAATTTAATTATTAGAATAATATTAGCTTCAATAGTTGTTGTTCTCAGTTTTGTTTATATTAGTGAGTCAGTTAATAATAAAGAGCAGCATGTAACTATTAAACAACATATTAATACCAGTTCTTCTATAATAGTAAAAAACACTACAATTATATGTGTATTTATATCAGTATTTTCAACTGGATTTTTTTTAAGCAGCTTAGAAACTTTTTGGCAGCCACATTTTTTATCATTGTTACCTAACGATAGCTTAATGGGATTATTAGGTGTCATGGCATTTTTATATTTTGCTGCAGCCACATTAGGAAGTATTAGTTCTAATAAATTAATCAAAAAGTTTAACTTTAATTCTTATAAAATGTATTTAATATTTAGAACTCTAATTGCTGTTTCAATGATAATTACAGCGATTCAGACAAATATACCGATTTTCATGTTTTTCTATTCATCTATTTACTTATTGTTTGGAATGGCCAATATACCGGAAGGAGTTATTTTAAATAAAGAAATTCCCAATGAGGTTAGAGCTTCAGTCTTATCAGTTTATTCGTTGGTTATACAAATTGGAGGGCTGACTGGTTCTCTGCTTTACAGCATATTGATAAACTATGTAACAATACCAACCATATGGAAAATAGCAGCAGGAATAATTTTAATTACTGTTGTGATAATTTCTAAAAAACTATCACATGAAATACATGGCAAAAGTATAGCAACTTAACATATTAATATACTAAAAAAAGACGCCTAAGCGTCTTTTTATTAATATTATCTTCTATTGCAACGTCTTCCGCGTTCTCCGCGTACTCTTGAGCATCTGCCATAGCCAACTCCAAGTAAAAACCATGGAAGTATATACATAATATCACCCCTTTTTTTCGAGGTTGTACCATTATATGAGTAATTATTTAAATTGTTACAAAAAAAGCTCACATAATGTGAGCAATTTTTAAGTATGTAAGCGAGTAAATAAATAAGCCGTGTTCTGTTCTAAACAGTCATCTATCTACGTTTGTTGTTACCAACAAACTCTAGCAACCTACCATTTGGACTGTGACGAGCAGCCACTCCATGGTCCGCTTTTGGTCTTGCTCCGGGTGGGGTTTACATAGCCAGCTAGTCGCCTAACTGCTGGTGAGCTCTTACCTCACCTTTCCATCCTTACCCAGCACTTACGTGCTTGGCGGTTTCTTTCTGTTGCACTATCCTTAAGGTCACCCTCACCGGGTATTACCCGGCACCCTGCTCTGTGGAGCACGGACTTTCCTCATGCAAAGCATGCGACTGTATAACTTACTCTTTTATTATATTACATAAATATATTTTTAAAGTCAAATGTATTATTAACCAATTTTATTTAATCTATCCATCCATATCTCATAGGACGCATCACTTGGCATTTTCCAATCGCCCCTTGGAGATAAAGAAATAGAACCG
>JAEZGU010000095.1 GCA_023416855.1 Bacillota bacterium | reverse complement strand
GTTGATAACTATCCTGAAAATATTGATGAAGTCGAAGCAAAAAAAATACTGGATGCTTATATAAAAACATATGACCACAGTGATGATCAGAGCCAGTGGTTTGAAAAAATCAGAGTAATATCTCAGGAAAACGGCTACGCTGCAAAACCTAAGGATTATAAGAAAAACCCTGAAATGTACAAAGGACATGTAGGAGATGTTAGCTCGGTTATTAGGTTAGCTGTTGTTGGTAGAAGCTCATCACCTGATGTATGGGAACTTCAACAAATAATGGGTGAAGATAAAGTAAGAAGAAGAATTGAAAATATACTTAACAAATAAATTAAATGGAGATTTTTCATGTAAAAATGAAGGATCTCCATTTAAAATAGTAAAATTTAGACATATATTGTCAAGGAAGAGTTATTACAAAATGTTAACAATAAACATGTTGAAAAGAATCGAACTTTGTATGTATAATGACATGTAAAAATTCCCCCTCTATTTATTATATATTTGTTTAATTATTGTTTGAGCTAGGACGACCTAGTTCTATTTTTTTGCTTTACAGCTGTTTACTTTTCATTTGCATCTACATCTTTTTTTCTCTCTTCTACTTCAAAATCACTTGGAATATAAATATTACCTTGATTTTGTTTTGTGGAGTTTTTCATTTTCAATTTGTTAACCAACTTGTCAATAATTATCACAATATCACCGCCTTTTTAATAGTTTGGCATATAATATAAATTTTATTATTCAATTTTCTAAAATTTTTACTTCAAATCTTAATTGATAAAAAGTTTCAATATGCATTAACTTATTTATTTATTATGAATAACATAGTATAGATGCATTTAACAACAGATGGAGGTAAAAATGGAATATATTTGCGAATTAAAAAATATCTCTAAAAGATTTCATACAATAAATAACGAAACTATTGCGATTGCAGATTTATCTATGAAAATTAAAAAAGGTGAGATTGTATCCATAGTTGGACCATCCGGTTCAGGTAAATCTACCGTTTTAAATTTAATCGGTAAACTTGATAAGCCATCAGAAGGAGAAGTGATAGTAAACACTGATAGTATTGGTTTCATGTTTCAAAAGGATCAGTTGTATGAATGGAGAAATATTTACAAGAATTGTCTTTTAGGATTAGAAGTTAAAAATGCAGTTACAGAAGAAAACAAAGAAAAAGTATTAAATATGCTAAAAAAATATGAACTATACAATTTTAGAAATCATTATCCCAGTCAACTTTCAGGTGGCATGCGCCAACGTGCTGCATTAGTACGCACATTAGCCATAGAGCCTGATCTACTACTGTTAGATGAGCCGTTTTCTGCTTTAGATTATCAAACACGCCTCGCTGTTGGAAATGAAGTTGGTCAGATATTAAGAAGAGAAAAAATATCTACTATATTGGTAACTCATGATATTCCTGAAGCTGTTAGTATATCTGATAGAGTTATAGTATTTACTGAGAGACCTGCAAGAGTTAAAAAAGAGTATATTATTGACTTTGCTGAGTGCAAAGATGAAAGAACTCCTATGAAATGCAGAAACACTTTAGAATTTGGAGAATATTTCAGACAGATATGGAGGGATTTGGATGTGGGAGAAAAAGAATAAAATCAGCAAATATGATTTAAGTATTTCTAAGGAACATGCCGATTATTTAAAATCAATAAAAAGAGAAGATTACTTTATAAGGATTACTCAAATATTGATTTTTGTTTTTTTTATCGCTATATGGGAGTGGGCAGCAAGATACAAGTATATCGATGTTTTTTTAACAAGCAGTCCTAATGCTATATACAATTTAATTGTTAAATTTTTAGAGGATGGTAGCTTAATTAAGCATTTATATGTATCAACCATGGAAACAATAGCAGGTTTTTTTGTTGGAACAATATTAGGATTGTTGACTGCGATTGTATTATGGTGGTTTAAAAGATTGGCAAGAATTATGGACCCATATATTGTTATATTAAACAGTTTACCAAAGACAGCACTAGCTCCTATTATAATTTTGTGGGCAGGCATGGGATTTTCTGGAATAGTGGCTACGGCCGCTTCAATATCTGTTATAGTTACTACCATGACTTTATACACAGGATTTATAAATGTAGAAAATGATAAAATTGTACTTTTAAAAACCATGGGTGCAAATAAGATTCAAGTATTGAAAAAGGTCATAATTCCTTCTAATATTCCAAATATTATGAGTGTTGTAAGAGTTAATATAGGTTTATCATGGATTGGTGTAATAGTAGGAGAATTTTTAGTATCCAAAGCAGGTATAGGATATTTGATACTTTATGGAAGTCAAACATTTAAGCTTGATTTAGTTATGATGGGTGTATTTGTTTTAGGCGTAGTTGCTGCAATTATGTATTTTTTAGAGGCATGGTTAGAGAAAATAGTAATAAAGTATTGAAGAATCGTTTTCTTTGTTATATAATAATCTATGTATTAATTTGATGAATTTTTTTTATAATATAGAACTGACATTAATACGAAGGAGGAGGATATGGAATTAGGGGATAAAATAAGGTCGTTGAGATTGAAACAAAAGATTAGTAT
>JAEZGU010000282.1 GCA_023416855.1 Bacillota bacterium | reverse complement strand
TTCATTAAAATATTGTAAGCTCTTGTAAACCAGCCATCAACAAACTTTAATTCCTTGTCTTCTCTCATTTCTAGTTTAATATCTGTTAATTCAGCATCATCTTCATCATCTTCATTTTCTTCAGGCTCATCATATTCAACCAAATCAAGCACGTAATAAATCATCCAGAAAACATCACGTCTCTTTGCAAATTTACCTAACTCATCCTCATAGATGCCTTCCAATTCTTCAACGATACCATCACTTACATCTAATCCCAATTCATCCCCTGCACGTTCAATCAACCAAATAGCTTCTTGAACTGTAACTGGTTTGTTCGGATTGAAGATTTTACCATCACCCTTAGCTATGCCAAGTTTTTTAGCTTTTGCTATAGACTCAAAATAATAGTCATTCCTATATACGTCTTCAAAAACATCTTCTACATCAACTTTAATTTCTTCATTCTTTTCTAACATCCTGATAATCATGACAATGACGTCCCCACGCTTTACATTGCCGCTTAAACCATAATCACCGTTTCCGTATCCTTTAACAATTTCCTTGTTGATCAAGGCTTTTAAAGCATTTTCATAATCTTCAAATTTAATTTCATACTTTTTATCAAAATGCTCAAATCTTTTGTTTTGTGGTGCTGCAAATGCTGCGGTTGTTAATATCATGCTAAGAACAACCACTAGTGACAAAATTCGTACCATACGTTTGCTTTTCATATATATTCCCTCCATATATAATTAAATAATTTTTATTGTACCTGGGTCTTACATAGATACATTATATTTTTCGAACATATGATGTAAATTTTGGGGGTATGGGAAAATTATTAAATAAATTCAATATATTGATTATTGACATCAACTAAGTACTTAGTGCATACTCCTTGAAATCTGCTTTTTACAAGAGATTCTATTTCACACATTGCAGTGTATAAAGACGAACCTTCTTCATATTCAAAGCCTACCAGCTGAAAAAATACATCATGGCTGTCTAAAGTAATTTTCCCTAGCTCACTTTGTCTCCATACCCACTTTAATGTTTGAACAACATTGCCAGAAGTAAAAACCAACTCTCCCTCGGGAACATCCTCGTATTTTTCTTCACCGAAGGGCAAGAAGATATCTCCACTTCTACTGTAACGGACCTCCAAGTCCTCGTGAATGTCCGCTAAATCATGACCGCCAAGAGATATTCCATTTTCTATAGATACGGCGTTGCACAAATCAACTAAAGCATTTATATTAGGAAGTTCTCCTCCCTTAACTATTCTTTTAAACATAGCTTCAACTGATGGAGGATATTTGTTTGGGTTAATACCTGACTTAATCATTACATCTCTGTACAAGGCTACATTGTGCAATTCTCTCAGCTGCTCAGGCTTAATTTCTTCTCTCATTTTTTCTTCTGCTTCCCTTAATCTTTCTTTATCTTCAGGAGTTGTTTCTGAATTTTGAATATTATGACCAATTATAATTCCAAATTTTATATTAGCATTTAAATCAAAAACAGCATTGTTAATAGTGTATTTCATTTTTTTCTCCTCACATTTAATTTGTTATTTATTCCTATAATTTTTAGTTTTTGGGAAAAGTTTATTTACTTTATTATAGCTTATTTCCTAAATTATACAACTTATTTTAAGTGTAACTTTTATATTATTCTTAAATTTTCAATTATTTAAAGGATATATTTTTTTATTTTGAAAATAATAATATAGGAGGTGTTTATATGAATTTTTCACAAAAGGAAAGAACATTACTAGAAGACCAAAAAAATCACGAACAAATTTGCATTCAAAAATACTCTAATTATGCAAGTTTGGCACAAGATCCACAATTGAAGAATATTTTCAAGCAAAATGGTCAAATTGAACAGGAGCATTATAAAACAATTGATCAGTTTTTAAATGGACAAATGCCTCAAATGCAGCAATCCAGTTCTCAGCAAGGCGGTGGATCACAGCAACAAGGTGGTCAGCAGCAAGGCGGAGGTCAACAAATGCAGATGCAACAGTCTCAGCAAATGCAGTCCCAGCAAGGCAGTAGCCAGATGCAAATGAATCAACAGTCCTCAAGCTTTATGCCTAAAGGACAATCACAAAACTTCAATACTTCTGACAAAGACCTTTGCACAGATATGCTTATGACAGAAAAATATGTTTCTGGAGCATACAATACAGCTATATTTGAATTTAGAGATCCCCAAGTTAGAAATATTTTAAACCACATTCAAAAAGAAGAACAACAACATGGAGAAGCTATATTTAAGTATATGGAAAGTAAAGGTATGTACCAAATACAATAACTTATTTTAGAATCATGAAATAAGTGAAAGGCACTAAAAACATTTAAGTTTTTTAGTGCCTTTTTTTAAGTTTACTTTTTATATAAATATTACTTGTACTAAAACCATATATACTGCCGTTCCAATACCAATGCTTAACAAAGTATTTTCCTTCCATAAATGCAATATTGCAATTACAATAATAGCTATTGCTTCAGGAGCACCATAAGGAGCAACCGTAATGCTAATTCCTTTTAAACAATATACAACCAAAAGTCCTATTGCTGCATATGGCAGCACACTTCCAAGATAATCTATATATGGACCTTCTTTCTTATTTGAAAATAATGCAAACGGTAAAAATCTAGTAATAATTGTTGCTAAAGCTGTAACAACTATAATAATTATTGTCTGTATAGAAGTAAGTGTCATTTAACTGCCTCTTTTTCAATATTATTTCTCATTAATGTTAATGCAGACATTATTGCTACCATTGAAGGAATAACAAAATTATTCTGACCAAATATCATTAAACACACCAATGTACATAGTACTCCTGTAACAGCAGGTTGA
>JAEZGU010000236.1 GCA_023416855.1 Bacillota bacterium | reverse complement strand
GCCTTTGGTATGTTTTAACCTCTCTGTCAAATTTAAAAATAATTTCTCTATTTGTGTATTCTGAATCGTTCCAATTTTCATCTCCTGAATAAGCTGTAAAAGCATTTCTTTACTCTCAGCTTTTACCTTATCTCGTCTTTGGCTCTGTTCTGCATAAATTAATTGCATTTCATTTTTGAAGATATTTTTTATAAGACCTGACTTCATTTTTTCAATACCCTTTTTTGTTAGATATCCATCTGTCGGATTAACAGAATAGCAAATCATATGAATATGTGGATGGTGACTCTCATTATGAAAAGCTGCATACCACCTAAAGTTTTCTACAGGAATTTTCATACTTTCCGCAATCTCTGGTGCATAATACGATAGCATATTGTGCCAGGCTTCAGCTTTATCAAATCCCGTATGAACAGCATCCTCTCGTCTTAATGAAATTATGGGAGTCCACACATTTCCTGTGTGACTAGCAACATCATCCGCAATTCTACTTAGTACAATTTCATCATCGCCACCTGTAAACAGACCATGCGTACTCATTCTCTCAACCCTTGGTCGGTTCGCAATATAATCGACATAGTTTTGTCGCTTATTAATTTTATCAAGGTTTTGTTCTAATGCAATTGAAATAAACTCCGATGCATTCTCAATAGTTTTATTCTTAATATAATCTTCATATTCAAATAAGTTTTTGGTATTTGGAAATTCCTTTATAATTTGATTTATAAAATTCTCTTGCTTTTGAGTAAAAGGAAGATTTTTATTTTCCACAGTTAATTTTTCCACACCATTTCTGGTAGCCATATAAGTTACAAGATTGGATAGATGAGCTGAAGCTTTTTTCGTTCCGCCTTTTAAGTACAGGCACTTCAGAATAATTCTTGGCATTTAAATCTTCCTTTCTGCTTTTATTCCACAACGCCTTGTTGAAATTTCACCGCATCTTCCATGCTGATTTTTCCTCTTGTCTTTTTCACTTCATTTATACATCTGCCACGAAGTTTTCTCAAATCATCATCACTGATTTCAAGACCTGCGGCAAGAATATTCATCATCATTGCCATTTCAACAGATAAGCGAAATAGATTACTTGAATTTCTGTTTTCTGTTTCTCTTAAAGTCCCTTGTATTGCGGATACTAAAACTTTTGAAAGATAACCTGTTGTATTTTCACTCGCCAGATATCCCATATAAAATTGCAATGCCTTTTCTATGAATTCACTGCGACTTTTGGCATTATCCGTTTCAAGCATAGAATCCATTTTTTCAATGGTTTCCGGATAAAGCCATACTGCAGTTCTATCCTTTGCTTTATGCTGAATTTGTTTCATTTCATCACTCCAATTCCTTTAATATTATACTTGATCACCTCTTAGACCACTTTCAAGCCTTGTAACAATGCATTTTTACATTATTACGACCACCTACTTGTCCCAAAACAGCTTTTTTGACCACCTAACATAATTGAGAGAAACGCTCGGCACTGCCGGGCGATGTGGTCGAGAGAGGGTCGCTTGCGACCACCTCTCTTTATCCTGCACCAAAATCAATAGGGTGGTTCACTTCAACTAAAGCTCATATTTCAGAAAACTTATCTTTTATGCTTATTTTTAAAATTTCCTAAATCGGCTCAAATTCCATTTTATATTTGATTAGGTATTTTTACCTGTCCACCAACATTAAATCGCACACGAGGCGAAACAAGGGCTTAAAAAGCTATATTAAATCACCTTATTCCTGTGTAGTTCTAATTGTTTCTACTTCTTGTGATGTATTAGCTACTCTTTTAGGTTTCGTAGGCTTATTTTCTTCTTCCTCTCGTTCATCAATATATTCTCTTACATTTGCAGGGACGTACTTTTCATAGAGCTTTTGAAGTTGATCTGCCATTTCATCCTGCAGACTTGCATCTTTTTTCTCCATGTATTTTTTTATTGCTCTTAATTTTTCAGCTTCAAGGCTGATTGTAATAGTATCTTTTTTCATAAAACAGTTGACTCCTTCTTTAGATTTTTTAGATTTAGGCCGCAAAACAGAGAAGAAAAAAAATTACATGCTCATAATCATGCCATGTGATTCTTCATCCGATTGCTCTTGAACTTCTTCTTGTTCAGGTACATTTTCAACTTGTGAAGTCTCATTAGCTTCGTCTGATTGCACTATGGAACTTCTTCGTCTGCCTCGAGTTCCTGTAGCTCTGTTGGCTGATTCCCCAGTTGGTTCTTCAGTTCTTACCGAAATTTCTGCTGTTAATTCTTCACGGGAATCATTTCTATCAAAATATCTTCTGGTAGATGAAGGAACATATTTTTCATAAATACTTTTTATGTAACCCTGCAGTTCTTTCTCTACAGTAGTATCTTTTTCATCCATATAAAATTTGAGAGCATCCAATTTATCTTTTGGAAAGCTTACTTGAATTGTTGCTTTTTCAGCAGTTACACTCATAAAACGCACCTCCTAATAATTAAAACTTATAAATGTCATTCTTGGCTGAGCTTCTGGTTCTTCTCCTGTAAAGGTAGGAATTTCTTTAAATTCAGCTGCAAACTTTTCAATCAAATCATCATTTAAAGAAACAAATTCACCATCTTTACTATCACCACAAATAAAAATAGGACCGGCAATAATGTCGTTACCTATCCTACGATTCAGCTCCATTCCATTTAATTTTCCTTCTTCATTGACCACCGCAATACAATTATTATCAAGATAAACACATTCAAATAGTCCTTCTACTTCTGATTGAATTCCTTTTAAATCATTATTGATTTCCTTTTCATAAGGCTCTTTTCCAGGTTCAATTTTTAACACCCTTATCGCTTTTTCTTTTTTCATATTCCTTTTACCTCACATCTTTATATTTTGCTCCATAGAT
>JAEZGU010000206.1 GCA_023416855.1 Bacillota bacterium | reverse complement strand
GTTAACATACAGTGTTCCATTTTCAATCTTAGATTGTTCTGCAAACTGTATATCTTTAATAAAAATGTAGCCTAATTCTAATTTCAAAACCTTCACCTCCATAATTTTTTTGCACTTTTATTTTATTTAAATTATATATCTAACGCGCTTTCCAGCACTGTTAAATCAATTAGCATAAAATCCTGTTTGATTTTATCTGTAAAGTTCATTGATTTATTCTTGACAAACTTGTCACAAGTCATAATAGAATTCTCAATAATGTACACAGAATCAAAATTTAATTTACCCTTTTTTTCTGAAATTATAACAGATTTATATGGTGTTTCATTAGGTTTCAAACTACTAGATAAAGGATGAGACAAAAGCTCATATCCTTCTTGAATCTTGTCCCTAACTTTGACTAACACATCTCTATAGCTTCCATCAATAAATAATATATTTAATCTATCGTTATATTTTTTATATACCAATTCGTTATTTGTTATAATCATTTCTCCACCTGTTAAAAATGTAACTTTCCAAAGCGCAATTATACACGGTAATTAATTTCTGTCCTTACCAATATCAAAAGTTTAAAAAAGCAGCAAGGTAAAATAAAAAATATTCTGCCTGCTGCTCTGTTTTTGACCTGAGAGTTTCCTCGTGCTTTTGAGTTGCCCCTACGGTGCTTTCGCTTTTCAGAGATTTGTCCATTAACGGTCCTTTTGCCTGAGAGCATCATTTATAATATGGCTAATATTAATACTTACTCCTTCGGCGCTGTTATTTATATAACAGTCTCTCCCGCTAATTTCATCCAAACTTATTAATTTTATTTAATTATATATAAATTTTGCCAATAAATCAAGTAGTATTTATTACTTTTTATCATTTTTATTCGCAATTGCTTCAAGTATTGATTCTGCTATATTTGTTGAATGATCACCCATTCTTTCAAGATTACTTATGATATCCAAAAATATAATACCTGCGTTTGGTTCGCATACATAATTATTTAATCTTTCAATATGATTTTTTCTTAACTTTTTATACATTTCATCAATAATATCATCATTTGCTATTATTTTGTTACAATCATCACAATCCATAGTAGCTAATGCTGTTAGAGTTTCCTGATACATTTTTTTAGTTTCATCAAACATTTCTTTAAGTTCTTCATCTGCCTGTTCAGAGAAGTTGACTTTATTTTCTATTTTATATAAGACTAACTCACCAATGTTGTCGGCATGATCACCAATTCTTTCAATATCGTTAATTGTATTCAACAATACCACTAATTTATCTTTTTCAAAATTTGTTAATGAAACCTTATCAAGTTTAACTAAGTACTGAATTGTAATTTCATTTAGCTCATTAACCTTTTTTTCAAGTTCAAATACTTTATGTGCCATTTCTTCATTATTTGTAAAAAAAGCATTTATAGCTGTTTCAAACTCTTCAAGAGCTAAATTACCTAAATGCAATACTTCCTTTGCTGCCTGAACTAAAGCAATGGAAGGAGTAACCAATAACCTATCATCTATATATTTTGATATATGATATTCTTCATCTCCATCATCTCTAATTAGAAATTCAGATGCTTTTACTAATAGGTTGGCAAACGGGAATAAAACAACTACATTTATAACATTAAAGAAAATATGACCTGCTGCAATTTCTTGAGGTACATAATTTGGTACCATATTAAATATAATCCATTCAACAGGTCTTCTTAAGAATATCATAAACAATAAAGTACCTGATATGTTAAATAACAAATGTATTACAGCAGCTCTTTTGGCTGTTTTATTTGCACCAATACTTGCTATAAGTGCTGTAGTACATGTACCTATATTCTGTCCGAAAACTACAGGAAATGCTTGTTCAAAGGTTATTACGCCTGTTGTTGCTACTGCTATCAATAGACCTGTAGTAGCACTACTGCTTTGGAGAATTACAGTCATAACAAAACCTACAAGTATGCCTAATAAAGGATTATTAAATTTAGTTATTAGTCCAGTAAATTGTGGGTTTGATTGCAAAGGCTTCATAGCATCACTCATTAGCTTCATTCCTATAAACAAAATACCAAAGCCTATTATAACTTCTGCAATACTTTTTATCTTTTTCTTTTTAGAAGCTAAGTGCAATAACACACCAGCACCAACCATCAATGTTGCAAATTGCGTTATATTTAAAGATACTAAAAATGCGGTAATAGTAGTACCTATATTAGCACCCATTATTATACCAACTGCTTGATTTAAATTCATTAACCCAGCGTTGACAAATCCGATAACCATAACTGTAGTGGCACTACTACTTTGAATAACTCCAGTTACCAATGTACCCACCAATACACCCATTAGCCTATTTTTAGTTAATGCTGCTAATATGTTCTTCATTTTACTTCCGGCTGCTTTTTGGAGACCTTCACCCATGTAGCTCATTCCAAACAGGAATAAACCTAAGCCTCCAATTAAATTTATAGCAATATTCATAATTCCTCCTACATCATTTGTGGAAAGCCTAATTGTCTTAAGGCTTCATACATTACTATATTTACGGAATTTGCTAAATTCAACGATCTTGCATGTTCATTATTTATCATTGGAATTCTTATTCTATTTTCATTAAATTTCGCATGTATATAATCAGGAAGACCTGCAGTTTCCTTGCCAAATAAAATATAGCAGTTATCTGTGTATTTAACATCAGTATAAAGTCTGCTTTCTTTAGTAGTTGATATAAAAATTTGTTTATCTTTGACTGTTTTCAAAAACTCATTAAAATCATCATGATAAGTTATATTTACTAAACTCCAATAATCAAGTCCTGCTCTTTTCAAATACTTGTCCTGCACTGAAAACCCAAGCGGTTTAATCAAGTGAAGGTTTGAACCGGTTGCAGCGCATGTTCTGGCAATATTGCCGGTGTTTTGCGGTATTTCAGGTTCAAATAAAACTATGTTCAACGGCATTTTTTTCTCCTAAATAATTGTTTTAAACAAAAGCTATTATATCACTAAATGTACAAATTACAAAGACAAATTAAGTTCAATTCCTTACCAAGTTTTTACAATAATTGCACAGAGTATTTACACAGCATATATTACATTTGGGGTTTTGCGCAATGCATGTTTCACGTCCATGGGTTATCATAAGATGATGCATGAGATGCCATTTATACTTTGGAAGCTTTGTCATCATTTCATCTGATACCTTGTCAGCAGTAGAACCTTTAGCAAGCCCTATGCGTCTTGCAATTCTAAACACATGTGTGTCAACAGGAAAAGCAGGTATTTTATACCCCTCCACTAAAACTACTGAGGCCGTCTTTCTTCCAACACCCGATAAAGACATTAAATCATCCATGTTTTTCGGCACTTCGCCATTGAATTTTTCTTTAAGCTCTCGCAGCATTTTGTATATATTTTTTGATTTATTTTTATATAAACCAATTTTTTTAATTTTATTTTCTATCTCTTCCTGACTTAAAGCCAAAAAGCTGTCTAAATCTGGGTATCGCTTGTATAATTCCTTAGTAACTAAGTTTACACTTTTATCTGTTGCTTGTGCGCTTAGCATTGTAGAAATTAATAATTGAAATGGAGTTTCATAATCAAGACCACACTTTGCATCTGGATATGCAATCTTTAATAACTCATATACCTTATTTGCTTTACTCATTAAATAACCTCCATTAAATGATTTATTATTTCTACCCTTTCATCATTATCTATAAAATCTATGATTTTTAATATCATAGACTCGCATAGTGCTTTTTTATTTGAAACCACTGCAACACCTATAACGGCTCTATTCCACAAGTCATTATGATCTACCTCAGCCACTGAAGCATTAAATCTTGATTTAATTCTTTCAATTATACTTTTTATTACATGTCTTTTTTCCTTTAAGGAATTAGCTTCATATATAATTAATTCTATTTCACATGTTCCTACTATCATAACTCAAGCTCCATTAACTTCATATATTCTAATTTAATTTTATCATTTTCATATTTTAGTTTGTTATACAGCACATTTTTAGCTTCACTTTTTTTTAGGGCAAGTAAAGACCATGCAGCATATATTTTAATCTGTTCTGAAGGATTATCTAATTCTCCCTTAACAATATGATACATTGGATTTAATTTTAAATTACCTATTGCTATAAGCCCATTTCTTTTCCAGGTGTTTTTACCTCTCCAACTACCTGATAAATGCCCATATTTTTTCATGTAATCATTATTGCTAATATTCATTAATTCATTTAAATCTATTAATAGTTCGTCATATCCCTTATTAGTCCTTTTTTCTAAATTTTGCTTATTTTTAGGGCATACGATCTGGCAAATATCACATCCATATATTTGATTTCTCATACTCTTTCTATACTCTATAGGTATATATTGTTTTGTCTGTGTAAGATATGATACACATTTTTTTGAATTTAAACCACCTGTTTTAAAAATAGCATTATTGGGACAACTTTTAATACATAAATCACATTCGCCACAAACATCTTTATTATTAAATTCTGAATCTTCTATTTCTAAATCGGTTAATAAATAACCAAGATTAATAAAAGAACCATAGTCCTCATTTATCAATAAAGTATTTTTCCCATAGCCTCCCAAATTAGCTTTTTTACAGATTTCTTTGTCGATTAATGGTGATGTATCAACGCATATCATGTATTCGAAGCTTTTGTGTTTTTTAATTTCTTCAGCTAAGTTAAATAGTATTTTATATAATTTTTTATGATAATCTTCTCCAAATGAAACAACACTTAATAAACCCTGATCTTTAGTATAGGGTATTTCATATCCTTCAGCATAAGGTACACCTATTGTAATTATGCTTTTACATTTAGGAAAAACACTTCTTATGTCTAACCTCTTATTGATGTTCTGTTCCTCAAATTCATTGTTATAATTATTATCAATTCTTTTATTAAGGAAATCCTTCAAATAACTATAATCCAACATTGATGTAAAGCCGATTATTTCTATACCTAATGAGCTTGCTATTTTTGATATTTGTTGTTTCATAACTTTACCTGTTCTATAAATTAATATTTATAATATTATAACATAAAAAAAAGCCCTTGCGGGCTATTTTTTTTATACTTAAGCTCTAACAGCTTCAGCACCTTTTTGTAATGCTTCTTTGTTTAACGGTACTAAGTGAGACTTTTCTTCACCAAATACTTTTACAAATGCTTGTAGAACTGATTCTGTTTCTATTGTTTTAGCAATTTCTAAATATGCACCAAGCATAACCATATTAGCAACTTTTGCATTTCCTAATTCCATTGCTAATTCGTTTGCATTTACATAGTATACTTCGATATCTGTTCTTGTTGGTTTGGCGTCTATTAATGATTTGTTTATAATTAATTTTCCGCCTGGTAACAATTCTTTTTCGAATTTAACCATTGAAGGTAAGTTCATAACTATAGCAGATGTACCATCTTTAGAAATAAGCGGTGAACCAACTTCATCATCAGATACAACAACTGCACAGTTTGCAGTACCTCCTCTCATTTCTGGACCATAAGAAGGCATCCAAGTTACGTTTCTATTTTCAAGCATTCCAGCGTAAGCTAATAATTTACCTATTGCCATTATACCTTGACCGCCAAATCCGGCCATAATTACTTTTTGTTCCATATTATTTACCCTCCTCAAAATTTCTGAAGTTTCCTAATGGATAATATGGAATCATATTTTCTCTTAACCAATCCAACGCTTTAACAGGAGTTAATCCACAGTTTGTAGGGCAAGTTGATAATACTTCTACTATTGCGAAACCTTCACCTTTAATCTGACACTCAAAAGCTCTTTTTATAGCCTTTTTTGCTTTTCTAATGTTAGCAGGAGTATCTACTGAAACTCTTTCAACAAATTTTGCTCCATCTATTGTAGCTAACATTTCAGCAATTCTAATTGGGAAACCACTATGTTCTACTGTTCTTCCTAATGGAGAAGTTGTAGTTTTTTGTCCAACTAATGTTGTAGGAGCCATTTGTCCACCTGTCATACCATAAATAGCGTTGTTAACAAATATAGTAGTTATTTTTTCTCCTCTGTGAGCAACGTGAACTATTTCTGCAGTTCCTATAGAAGCTAAGTCTCCATCACCTTGATATGAAAACACCACTTTATCTGGGTGTACTCTTTTAATACCTGTTGCAACAGCAGGTGCTCTACCGTGAGCTGCTTCTTGCATATCACAGTTAAAATATTTATATGCTAATACAGAACATCCTACAGGAGCAACTCCTATTGCATCTTCCAAAACTCCTAATTCTACTAATGTTTCTGCAACTAATTTATGAATAACTCCATGTGTACATCCAGGGCAATAATGTAAAGGAACATCTGTTAAACCCTTAGATTTTTCATATACCATTGTCATTATTTTGTACCTCCTGCTATTTTCTCAATATCCGCTAAAATATTAGCTGGTGTTGGAACCATACCACCTTGTGTTCCATTAAAATATACAGGTATTCTTCCAGCTACAGCGATTTTTACGTCATCTATCATTTGACCTGCACTCATTTCAACTGTAAGTACACCCTTAGCTTTGTTTCCTATTGTATTGAAAACATCATTAGGGAATGGCCATAATGTTATTGGTCTAATTATACCTACTTTAATACCTTTTGCTTCAGCTTGTTTCATAGCTGTTTTAACTATTCTTGAAGTAGTACCATAAGCAACTAAAACAACTTCAGCTTCTTCTAAACCATAAGCTTCATACATCACTTCATTTTCTTCTATCTCTTTGTATTTCTTTTGTAGGTGTATATTATGAGCTTGTAAATCTTCAGCTTGTAAGAATAAAGAGTTTATAACATTAGGTTTTCTTTTTCCGCCTGTACCGTTTGTTGCCCAGTCTTTTTCAGGTAATTTAATTGGTGCTGGATCTTTAAATTCAACAGCTTCCATCATTTGTCCAATCATACCGTCAGCAACTATTAAAACAGGGTTTCTGTAGTAGTCAGCTTTATCAAATCCCAACATAACTAAATCTACTATTTCTTGTATTGATGCTGGAGCATAGCATAGTGTTCTGTAATCACCATTTCCGCCACCTCTTGTTGATTGATAATAATCTGCCTGTCCAGGTTGAATACCTCCAAGACCAGGACCACTTCTCATCATGTTTACTATAACACACGGAACCTCAGCACCTGCTATATAAGTAATACCTTCTTGCTTTAGTGACAACCCAGGGCTTGATGATGCAGTCATACATCTTGCTCCTGCTCCACCTGCTCCGTAAACCATGTTTATTGCTGCAACTTCACTTTCTGCTTGTAAAAATACTCCGCCTACTTCTGGCAATGCTTTTGACATATATTCCGGAATTTCACTTGATGGAGTTATTGGATAACCAAAAAAATATCTGCAGCCAGCTTTTATAGCTGCTGCTCCAACAGCTTCATTACCTTTCATTAATACCTTAGACATAATCTACCTCCAATATTATAATCTTTCTACTGTAATTACTGAATCTGGACACATAATTGCACAGTTTCCACATGCAATACATTTTTCTTGATCGATTACATGAGCAGGACTGTATCCCTTATCGTTAATTTTTTCTTTGTTAAGCTCGATTATTTTTGTGGGACATACTACTACACACAGTTCACAACCTTTGCATGCATCATCAATAAATGTAACCTTACCTTTAGCCATTATAATACCTCCATTCTTAACTCATCCATTCTTCCCTCATATACAAATTTATGGGGAATAATTTTTCTATTATTTCTTTATTTGTTATTTGTAAAGCAGTATCTTTGATACAAGCTTCATACCTAATTGGAATGTCGGTTTCCCATGAAACCTTCTTTGTCAACTCATGACCAAATTCAACATCTTCTACCGTTGTATCCTTTAATAAATGAGTATTGTTTATTAATCCTGTTATTTTTAACTTAGAAGTTGATTCAATTAATCTTAAATACTTTAATACTCCTTCAACTGTGCTTGTCTCAGGTCGTCTCCCATTTATTACGAAGAACATATCATATTCAACATTTTTAATTTGTTCTGAATATCTAGCAAGCACTTTTGCGCCAACCGGGTCTCCACCAACATCAAGAACAGACTTGCTATCAGTGTTTAATATAACTCCCATTAATTCAGCCGGAAGTGCAGGTAAATCTACAGAAGTATTTCTTATACTTGAATCAAATACTTTAATACCAATGCTTTCAAAAAAATCTCTTTTTTCTCTTGATCTAAAATAAGGATTTACTATATCTAAATCGGCGATGTTCACATTATCACTAAATTCTTTCATTTTTACTGCATAATTTACTGAAAACTCAGACTTACCGCTTCCATAGTGCCCTATTATTATTACCAACCTCTTATCAAGCATATTAACCCTCCTTTTGAAGCTATATGCTATTTATATTCTTTTGCTGTTTCTTCTTTGTTTAATACTCTTAATCCACCTTGAGCCAATGCAAGCAACTCATCTTCACCAGGATAAGCAATAACCTCAGCAATGAATTTAACTTTGTTTTCTATCATTTTTACAAATTCTTTGTCATAAGCTATACCACCGGTAATTATTATTGCATCAACATTTCCATCAAGCACAACTGAATATTCACCGATTGCTTTTGCTACTTGATAAGCCATAGCACTATAAATTAGCTTAGCATTTTCATCTCCTGATTCAGCTCTATCGCTTACTTCCTTAGCATTATTAGTTCCTAATAATGCACTTAAACCGCCTCTTCCAACTATCATCTTTTTGATTTCAGCTTGTGTATAGTTACCGCTGAAGCAAATATTAACTAATTGATCAGCTGGCAATGTTCCGGAACGTTCAGGTGAAAAAGGACCTTCACCGTTTAAAGCATTATTTACATCTATTACTTTTCCGTTTTTATGTGCACCTACTGAAATTCCACCACCTAAGTGAGCAACTACAAGGTTCATTTCTTCATATTTTTTATTAAATTTTTCTTTAGCAACTCTTCTTGCAACTGCTTTTTGGTTTAATGCATGCCATATGCTTACTCTTTCAAAATTAGGATGGCCACTTATTCTTGCAACATCTTCTAATTCGTCTACTACAACTGGGTCAACTATGAATGAAGGTATATTCACTTCATCAGCAATAGAACGCGCTATTAGTCCACCTAAGTTAGAAGCATGTTCTAATTTTGCTGTTCTTAAATCTTCACATAATTTTTCATTTACAAAATAAGTTCCACCTTCTATTGGTTTTAGAAGACCTCCTCTACCAACTACAGCATCTAATGATTTAACTGTAATGTTATTTTCCTCTAAAGCCTCTATTATTAAACCTTTTCTAAATTCAAATTGGTCAGCTATTTTTGCATATACTGCTAATTCTTCATTAGAATGTCTTAAAGTTTTTTCAAAAATTGATTTTTCATCTTCAAAAACAGCTATTTTTGTTGATGTTGAACCTGGGTTAATTATTAATTGTCTCATGCTATTCTCCTTTAAATGATGAACATAATACTGATAAAGCTATAGAATTTAATTTTGCTTTGTCTGAGTCAGCTCTTGATGTCAAAACAATCGGTGCCTTAGCGCCAAGAATTATGCCTGCATTTTCTGCATTAGCAAGATAAGTAAGTGCCTTGTACAATACGTTTCCTGCTTCTATATCCGGCATAAGCAATATATCTGCATCTCCTGCTGCTTCTCCCTTTATACCTTTTAAATCTGCTGCTTCTTTTGATATAGCATTATCTAATGCATACGGTCCTTCTACTATGCATCCTTTAATTTTACCATCCAAGTTCATTTGAACAAGTTCTTGTGCATCTACAGTTGCAGGCATTTTAGCATTAACTTTTTCTTTAGCACAAATCACTGCAACTTTAGGTAACTGTGCACCTAAAGCACGACTTAATGTTAAGGTATTTTCTATTATCTGCTTCTTTTCTTCAACAGTTGGTGCAATACTCATAGCAGCATCTGTGACAATAAAGAACTTATGATAAGTATCTACTGAAAATACAGCTGCATGACTAAGTACATTTCCTGTTCTTAGTCCTATTTCCTTATCAAGCACTGCCTTTAAAATTATTGAAGTATCTATTAAACCCTTCATAACAATGTCTGCATTACCGCTGCTTACTAGTTCCACTGCTTTTCTGCAAGCTTCATTTCCGTCTTTTTCATCTATTATGTCTATGTTGTTTAATTCTAATTCAATAATTTGAGCTAAATGAGTTATTTTTTCTTTGTCACCAATTAATATTGGTTTACAAATTTTTTCTTTCATTGCTTCCTTTATTGCCTTTAAAACATCTTCATCTTGTGCATTTGCTACTGCGATTTTTTTAGGGCCCATGGCATTAGAATAATCTTGAGCATATTTTATAATTTCATCAAATTTAATCATATTTTCACCTCAAATTATATAATAAGCAATTATTGTGCCATATTTCTGTTTTTTAATAAAAAAAGTCAAACCTTTTAATTACATAGGTTTGACTTTCTGTTATATTTTAAAATTTAATTTTTGTAATATTGTTTGCAAATACATGCGTGCAATATTTTGCAAGTTTTTATTGTATGCAAATTCTTGCATTACCTTATATTGTGTTTTTCCATCTTATAATACAAAGATCTTAATGATATCCCTAAAGCTTTTGCAGTATCTGTTTTGTTTTTATTTAACCGTTCATAAATACTTCTTATATAATCTGATTCCGCCTTGTCTAATACATTACTTAAGTTTGTCATTTCTTCATTTGATGATACAACACAATTTTTAACAGGTGACTTTTTACTCAAATATAATTGTGGAAGATGTTCAGAATCAATTATTCTTTCATTTAAGTTCATATTAATAATCGAACGACCAATTACATTTTCTAATTCTCTTACATTGCCGGGCCATTCATGGTTCATCAGAGTATTTAAAGCGTCATCAGATATACTGACAATGTTTCTACCATATTCGTCATTAAATTTTACAATAAAATTTTTTATTAAAAGTGGTATGTCTTCCTTTCTTTCTCTTAAAGGAGGAAGTATGATCGGTAATATATTTAGCCTGTAAAACAAATCCTCTCTAAATTTCCCTTCTCGAACCAACTTAGATAAGTCAGCATTAGTTGCTGCAATTACTCTAACATCAACATTAATCGTGTAATTACCGCCAACTCGCATAATTTCCTTTTCCTGCAATACTCTTAATAGCTTTGCTTGAGTATTCATGCTTATTTCAGATATTTCATCCAAAAATATTGTACCTTTATCTGCTTCTTCAAAAAGACCTTTTTTCCCACCCTTTAAAGCACCGGTAAAGGAACCCTCCTCATACCCGAAAAGCTCACTTTCCAACAAGGAATCGGTTAAAGCTGCACAGTTTACTCTTACGAAATTATTATATTTTCTTTTGCTGAGTGCATGAATTGAATTAGCAAATAATTCCTTGCCGGTTCCACTTTCACCTCTTAACAAAACCGTAGCAGGAACCTCTGCAGCCTTTTCTATCATTTTTTTCACTTCTGTTATAGCATCAGATTCTCCTATTATATCTTCAGGTCTATATTTATAAGTTAATTCTCTTAACTTTTTTTCTGCTTTATCTAACTTATCTGTCAAATCCTTTATACCTGACATATCATGCAAAACTGCTACGCTTCCTTTTAATACGCCATTGACTATAATAGGAGCTGCTTGTGCTACAACAGTTTTTCCACTTGGTTTTATTTTAAGTTTCGTATTGCCAACAGGTTGCTTAGTTTTTAAAACTTTCATATGTAAGCTTTCACCTTCAGCAATATCGTATAGAGAGTTTTTTCCAATGATATCATCATTGTCAATACCTGTTAATTTTTCATATGCCGGATTTACAAGTATATGCTCGCCATTTTCATTTACAACACTTATTGCATCCTGTGTAGCAAGAAAAACTGCTTCAAGCATTCCTTGATAATCCATGTTGTTTATTTCAATATTTAAGTTACTCATTTTATCTCCAATTACTATTCTTCATTTTGAGCAGTTTCGATAACTTCTACATTAATGAATTTTTGCTCCATAGTAATATTATTAATTAGCTTTTCTGTAGTGAATACAATCGATACATCCTGAAGTCCTAATCCTACATCTTGCATATCAGCTGTTAATGTCAAATCATCAACCTTTAACTGATTAACAATGCTTGATGATCCTGTTACAGTTACTGTAATATCAGATTGATTTTCAGATATTTTTACTTCATAACCATTCTGAATATTTACAAATTTTGTTTTAGAAGGATCAACTACCATTTCTTTTTCAATAATCTTTTCAATAGTTGCATTTACAACAGGAGCAGTTGTTAAATCCAATAAAATTAACCCGTCTGTATTTAAAATATCTCTTGTTGAAAGTATATTGTTATAAGCACCTGTTATATCTAACTCTGACAAATTCAATTCGTTTATAGTATCTAATATATCCTGTCTCGCTGCAATTCTAACTCTTTCAGGTTTTACTGACACATTAACCAATTGATATCCCTCTTCAGGAGTACCAATAACATTAGGAGTTATGTTTACATACTTGGTAGGATAAATTGGTACAGTTACTTCTACATTCTCTACAGGGGCTGACATGAAAATTTCTGTATCGGTTCCGTCATAAATTCTAACAGGAACAGTTTTTACAATGTTATCAGTTGCATTTGCAATATTAACAGTTGCTACAGCTATATTCGCGGAATTCACAACGCTTCTTGGCCCAGTAATTTTAACTGATGAAGGGTTAGAAAGCGGTAGTGTTTTATAATAATTTTCTGCTTGTTTTCCTTCATATTGTACTGTTACATCCATCACCTTTGATATGACGCTTTCTACTTTAACAGGAATTTGCGCAGGATTCGTGCTAAGTATTTCAATACCGTTTGGCCCGGTAATGTCTATTTTTGCATTTGTTACACCTTCTCCAAAGCCTAAAACATCTATGTAAGCTGAAAAGTCACTCCTATTCAATTTACTTATCTGTTCTCTCGTTCCTCTTACTCTTATGGTAACAGTAAGGTGATCTTTATCAGAATTCATAATCATTAAATTAGCATTTTCTAATGCACTTAAATTTTTTATAGTTACAGGAATACTATTATAAGGATTTTCTATAGGAGGATTCGTCTCAAATATAATTACTGCCCATAAAACAACAGAAACCACCAAACAAGTTATTTGAATAATTAATTTATCGTTTTTTGTCTTCATTTCTATTTCTCCATTTTTCAATAATATTCACCTTTTCACTATCTGTATAAATACCTGATAATAAGGTTTCAAGTTCACCTATTTGAATATTTCTGTACAATCTTCCTTCCATGGCATAAGAAATGTATCCTGTTTCCTCTGAAACTATTACTGCAATCGCATCTGATTTTTCAGTCATACCAATTGCTGCTCTATGTCTTGTTCCAATATCTTTACTAAGCAAGTTATTGTCAGTTAAAGGTAAAAAGCACCCTGCTGCTCTTATAGCATAATCCTTTATAATTACTGCACCATCATGCAAGGGAGTGTTGGGTATAAATATATTGATTAATAGTCCGCTTGAAATATGAGCATTTAGCTTTGTACCACTTTCAATAATGTCAGTTAGTCCAATTTGCTGCTCAAAAATCATTAATGCTCCTATCTTTTGCCTTGCTAAAGAAGATGTTGCAGACACTATTTCTTTTATAACCTGCTCAGATGTTTGAGCGTTTTTTTCTATATTGCTTAGACTAAATGATGTCCTACCTATATATTCTAAAGCCTTTCTTATTTCCGGCTGGAAAACAACTACCAAAGCTATAATACCAACTTGAAATGTATGTTCCAGTATATATCTAACCATGTGTAATTGGAATACTTGAGATATTGGAATTAAAGAAACTAGCAAAACTATACCTTTTACAAGCTGCTTTGCTCTCATATCACGAATAAGTAAATAGCCGTGATACAATACATAATAAACAATAGCTATATCTACTATGCTGTTAAATCCAATATTTGTAAAAATCAATCTTATATCTTCCATGTCACACACCACTTCCCCAATTATTTTATATGATTTTCTTAATCAATCTGCATTTGTGCTGTTGTATCATTTAATGATCTTTGCATTCTAATTCTTGTATTATCATTAATATCTTTGCTTTCGATATATTCCATTATTGGATATACTACATGCTCTACTCCCCCATCAGCAGTATTACCTTTATAAACCCAAAGAGGTATATATCTAATGTTTTTGATACTAATTTCGCCTGTTTCACCATTTTTTACAATTTCTATATCTACAATAACACCATCTTCAGTATATTTTGAAATTTCTTTAGATATTCCATATGGTGCTAAAGTTTCTTCTCTTTGATTTGATAAAAAGTTACCCATTGAATATGCGACATACTTTGTTTTTCCGTCATATTCATAAAGTTTAGCAGGTTGAATAACATGAGGATGACTACCTAATATTATGTCAACGCCTTCATTTAACAACATATCTGCTAAAACTTCCTGTCTTTGGGATTGAACTCTTGCATACTCGTTCCCCCAATGAAGATATGCAATAATAACATCAGCATTATTGTCTTTTGCATAAGCAATATCTTCCATCAATTTAGTTTCGTCAATAATATAAATCATTGCATCTAATTCCTGAGGTGTTAATACTGACTCAAGTCCATTAACCATTTCTGTATAAGACATGATGGCTACTTTAATACCTTTTATATCTTTCATTAAAACCCTTGTTTCCGGCTTTTCCTTATAAGTACCTACTGTATCCATACCTCTAAGATTAATTTGTTCAATAGTCCTTATTATACCTGCTTTTCGTGTATCAAGAGAATGGTTGTTTGCTGTAACTAATACATCAAAACCTGCATCCTTAATAGCATCCAAAACTTCATCCGGAGCATTAAACAGCGGATAGCCTTGATATGCATAAACTGAATTACCTGCAGTTGTTCCTTCAAAATTTGCAATTGCTAAATCTGCAAATGTAAAAATATTTTTTACAGCTTTAAAGCTATTATGAAAATCAAACGTACCGGTGTTAGGATTGTATGCACCATCTATCTGAGATGGATGGAACATTATATCACCCGTTGCTTTGATATTTATTTCAATATCAGGTTTAGCCTGTGGTTCTTCTGGATTAGGATTTTCATTAGGATTTGTAACTACTCCTGTAGGTTCACTTGAATCATCAGAAGGAGTTTGTCTGTTTCCGCCAAATCCCTCTACTGCCGCATATGCTGCAGCAATACATAATATAATAACTAAACTGATAGATAATAACCTAATTCTTTTTTTTCTGCGTCTAATTTTTCTGTTCATTTGATACCTCATTTATTAACTTCATATTTAATATTAACTTAATGTGAAAGATTTTGCAATAATTTAATTATTATTTCTTCTTGGTTTAATCAAAGCTTTTTCACCATAACCTATTAAGTCATATCTGTTTTCTTTCATAAGTGCCTTCAATACCAAATTGTAATTTTCCTTTTTGTTGTATTGAAGAAGTGCTCTTTGCATTTTTCTTTCTTCTTTATCCTTTGGAACATAAACCTTCTCACCTGTCAAAGGATTAAATCCAATGTAGTACATACAGGTAGACAATGTTCCCGGTGTTGGATAAAAATCTTGAACTTGTTCAGGAATATGCCCTATATCACGTAAATATTCAGCAAGCTCAATTGCTTCCTTAAGTTTGGAGCCGGGATGTGAAGAAATAAAATATGGAACTATATATTGTTCTTTATTTAATTTTTTGCTTTTATCATAGAACTTTTTAACGAATTGATTATATATTTTTATTGAAGGTTTTCCCATTAAATTTAAAACTGTTTCATTTACATGTTCCGGAGCAGTTCTAAGCTGTCCGCTTACATGATATTTTACTAACTCTGTAATAAACTCATCATTACTATCATATATCGCATAATCATATCTTATTCCCGACCTTATAAAAACTTTTTTTATTCCTTTTACGCTTCTAATTTTTCTCAACAAATCTAAATAATCCTTGTGGTCTACTATTAAATTTTTGCACTTCACAGGCGTTAAACATTCCTTATCTTTGCATACTCCATACTTTTCCTGCTTTTTACATGCTTTAATTCTAAAATTTGCTGTAGGTCCCCCCACATCATGTATATATCCTTTAAACTCTTTATCTTTAGTCATTTTTTCTACTTCCTTCAAAATTGAATCATGACTTCTACCCTGAACCACTCTACCTTGATGAAAATTAAGTGCACAAAAATTACATCCTCCAAAACAACCACGTACACTTGTTATACTAAATTTAATTTCATTTAACGCCGGTATTCCACCAATTTTTTTGTAAGAAGGATGATAGTCCATAATGTAATCTAAATCATAAATATCATCAAGCTCTTGCATACTTAAAGGATCCATAGGTGGGTTTTGAACAACATAGATTGTATCATATTGTTCAACTAATGTTTTAGCAGTTTTAGAATCAGTGTTTTCATATTGAATTTTAAAACTCTCACCATATTTTTTCTTAGATGAAACAATCTGGTCATATGTTGGTAAGTATATAGGTTCAAAAGGTCTGCTTTTATCCTTAGTTTTATATACAGTTCCGTTAATAAATGTAATTTCTTCAACAGGAATACCTGCATTTAAAGCTTCGGCTATTTCTATAATAGCTTTTTCTCCCATACCATAAACCAGCAAATCAGCCCCTGAATCTAACAACACTGATCTTTTGATACTGTCACTCCAATAGTCATAATGACCAAGTCGTCTTAAGCTTGCCTCAATACCACCAATAATTATGGGAACATGCTTGTAAGCTTCTCTTAATCGATTAGAATATACAGTAACAGCTCTATCAGGTCTTAAATTAGCTTTGCCTTTAGGGGAGTATGCATCATTGCTTCTTTTTTTCTTAAAGGTAGTATAATGGTTTACCATAGAATCAATATTGCCTGAGTTAACTAAAAAACCAAGCCTAGGTTCACCCAACTTTTTAAATGAATTTATATCCTTCCAATCAGGTTGCGCTATGATACCAATCTTATATCCATATCTCTCAAGCAATCTTGATATAACTGCTGCCCCAAAAGAAGAATGATCAACATAAGCATCTCCCGTAACAAATATAAAATCGCACTGTTGCCATCCTCTTTTTTTCATATCATCTATATTAATCGGTAAAAATTCCATTATTCCTCCATAATTAGGGAAATTTCTCTTAAATCACATACATTATACCATTAACACTATCTCTAAAACAACACATTAATATTATCGTAAGAAAAAATAAAATAAACAGGAAAAATCCTGTTTATTTTGTATTTAACTTTGCTTATTTTTCTACTATTACTTCTACTTCATCACAATTTGAAAGTCCAGCAGCATTTCCTTCCTCTACATCTAAGTGCATATCTAAAGCATATGTATCGTGAACTCTTATTAAAACATTATCAAATGTTAATCCTCTCGGTCCACCTACTTTAACCTTAACTAAATCTTTGTCCTTTAATCCATATTTTTCAGCATCTGAGGTATGCATATGTATATGTCTGGCAGCTGCTATTACACCCTTATCTAATTGAACCTCTCCTTTTGGTCCAACTAATTTAATTCCTGGAGTTCCTTCAAGTTTTCCCGAATCTCTAACAGGAACTTCTTTTAAACCAAGAGTAAATCCGTCAGCAAAAGATATTTCAACCTGAGATTCTTTACGTGCAGGTCCAAGTATTCTAACACCGCTTATAGTTCTTTTAGGACCAACTAAATCTACTTTTTCTTCACATGCAAACTGTCCTGGTTGGCTTAAATCTTTAAATGGTGTTAATTCATGTCCTTCTCCAAATAATATGTCAATATGCTCCTTGCTTAGGTGAACATGTTTATTTGATAACCCTACTGTAACTTTAAAATTCATCTTATCCTCCGCATAAATATGATCTTAAAAAAATTATAATACACAAAAGATATTATTTCAACTAATAAATTAATTATTTAACGTTATATATTTACTCCAAACAAAATATGCTATATTTATTACTGTCAATAATATAAAATAATATGAGATGTATCTTGATATGTTGTTTTCAGGCATAATCATTGAAGTAGCAAAGAAAAATAAAGCAGATAAAATATACATAATAATTTTCTTATTATCTAACACATTCTTTTTTATATCAAAATCTTTAGTTTTTATGCTTTCTTCTTCATAAACCTTGTTATAAAAATATTCATCCTCAGGCAAAATATCTATCTCTTCCATCATAGTAAACAAGCCGTCTAAATCAATAACTGTTATATCTAATCTATCTTTAAAGTTTTCAAGAAGATCTATTGCGTTTTTACTTAATACACCTGTGGTTACTAAGTAACCTATTCGAATATTATTTTGACACATATAAGTCACTAAATTTCTAACATCTATTCTTTCCAGCTCAATATTTTCATATAATCTGTAAATTTTGATGCAATTAATGAGACCTTCTTTTTCAGATAAATACATGTGTCTCCCTTTTTTTATAAAGTTTTTGCATCCTTGTTTTTCAAACAAAAAACCAATTAAAAGTTCAAAGTCATTTATATTTATTTCCTCAAGTTTCTTTTTAAAATGTTCTTTCTTCCGTTTTAATATAATTTGACTTTCGCCTTCACTTATTTTTCTGTCAACATTTAATTTATTAATTAAAGTAAAAATCAAAAATACTTCTGCTGAAATTAAAAAAGACAAATTTATATCATCGGAAATAAGAAATATGGCCAAGAACACCAATATACTTAATAAAACCTTATATAAAACCAAGTCTGTTCTATAGCTTAAATAATTTCTGGATCCAATTGCTTCCTTTATAAAAATTGATTTGAATTTCCTATTATGAATCATAAAATCACCTCATAGTAATTATTACCAAATTTAATGATTTTATACATATATTAAAATAAAGACTATTTAAAACATATGTTTTAAATAGTCTAAAAATTAAATTCCATTTACAGCTTCTTCAAGTTTATCTAAATACTTAATTGGAAAGTATGCCAATAATTCTTTGAATTGTTCTACTGTTAGCCCTTGTGTAGTTGAATAAATTCTAATTTTTTCTTCTAAGCTTGCATTAATAAATTCTTCTTTTATTTCTTCAAATTTCTTCTCCATATTTCACCTCGTTTTTTATGATGGTGTTATGATACAAATTACTTCTGCTCTTTCATCCGAAGGATTAAATAACTTATGCGGTACATATGAGCTTATGTAAAGACTGTCACCTTCATCTAATATTTCATTATAATCAGAAAATGTTACAATCAATTTTCCTTTTATTATTATTACACATTTGTCAGAATCTATTATAGAAAATTTATCATTATCCCATTTGCCCGGGTTTAATGAAAATTTATATATTTTTAATTTTACTTTGCTATTTTCGCTTTCTATAGGCAAGAGATATTCTAATTCCATATCTTTTTCTGAAACAAACAATCTTTGTCTTTCTTCTTTTCGCGTCACTATTACACTGCTTCCATCATCTAAAAAATAATATGGAGAAACATTTAAAACTTTGCATATTTTACCTAAAGCAGTTAAAGATGGCTCTATTAAATTTCTTTCAACTTGAGAAATATAGCTTGATGTGAACCCGGTTTTTTCCGATAGATTGTCAATAGTCATATCCTTGATTTTTCTTAATTTTCTAAGTTTATTGCCATCCATTAACACTGGTCTCCTTCCGGTGAATTGTAAGAAAATCTTACTCCAAATTGTTTGATTAGTCAATGAATAAAAAAACCGAATTTGCCCTATTATATATAGAGAAAATATTATATTTTTATAAGGAGACCTTTTATGTGCAATATGAAAAAATACGGTTTCAACAGCCAAAATATTAAAATAATAAACAATGAAAATGTTGGTAGGGTAATAGCAAAAAGCAATAATACATATATAATAATTACAAATTCAAGTGAAGTAAAAGCTGAAATATCAAACAATTTAACTGAATACCCTGTAATCGGTGATTTTGTAAACATTGAAACAAAAAATAGTATTAATTATATATCTAAAATTATAAACAGAAAAAATAAACTTATACGCAAAGGAGAATGGGATGCTAATTCAGATTATGTCATTGCTGCGAATATAGACATAGTTTTTATTATGATATCTCTTACAAATGATTTTCACACTGAAAAATTAAAAGCATATATTAGCATAGCAGAAAATTTAAATACTGAAACAATAGTAGTCTTAAACAAATTTAAATCAGACATACCTATTAATATAATAAATGAAATAAATGACTTAACAAAAGATATGAAAGTAATAAAATCTTCAGATATATCAAAAGAAAAAGCAAAAATCAAAGGTTGTATACACGATGGTCAAACTGTAATATTTATTGGACCAGAGCATGACAAAATAAAAATGATCAATGAACTATTTGAAAATGTTAATTTAATTAATCAACTTTCATTGCTTCCAGATGGAGGTATTTTAATAGATACTCCGGAAATGCGCGAACTTGGAATAGAAAATATTAATATATTAAGCAAATTTGCAGACATACTTTAATTCAGAATATACATTTTCCTCCTCCTATTTAAAAAACCGGATGCCATTAGACATCCGGTTTTTTAACTTGTACTATTACTAATAAAATGATAATATATTCCTATTAATTGGAGGTTAAATATGCCTAATTTATCTGCTTTTCTATCATATGTATTTATTTCAACTTTTACACCGGGACCTAATAATATTATGTCAATGTCAAATGCAACTAAATTTGGATTCAAAAAAAGCTTATCCTTTAACATAGGTGTTTTTGTAGGATTCTTTATTATAATGCTTTTATGTAGTTTTTTCAGTGTAACTTTATTTAGTTTAATTCCTTCTATAAAACCTTTTATAACATATGTTGGTGCCACCTATATTTTATGGCTGGCATGGAAAATATTCAAAAATAAACCACGTAATACAAATGATGATGAAAAGCATGTTGTATCCATGTGGGCAGCAGTCATTTTACAATTTGTTAATGTAAAGGTTATACTTTACGGGTTTACAATTCTATCTACTTTTATAGTACCATATTATCAGTCTTGGTATACTTTGGTGTTGATTTCTTTTTTACTTGCATTTATAGGATTTATATCAACATGTTGCTGGTCATTATTTGGAACAGTATTCCAAAAAATATTTATCAAAAATGAAAAGACTATTAACATTGTTTTGGCATTACTCCTAATATACTGCGCTTTTTCATTGTTCTATTAAAAAAGAAATTGATATAACTCAATTTCTTTTAAATGATATTTTCATTTTTCAATTCCTTTATTGCATTTTTAACAGCTAACTTAATGACAAAATATAAAATAACTATGGGTATTATAATTGTAATTGGCAATATAAACAATCCTACAAAACTTGCTCGACCAAACATAAAGACCTCACTTTCTTTTAATATTATTAATTTATTGATATCCGCTAATTATAGAAGCCTATGAGAATTTTTATTTATTTATAAGTAAACTCACTTAAATATTGTTTTAATACTTCATCAATTTCAGATTTTAGTTCTCTTTTAACAACAATTTTTCTATTATATTTTCCATTTGTATGTAACCTTAATTCTATAGGTGAAATCCATGAGTATCCCTTCAAAGAGTCCCAACTAAAATAATTCCTTTGATGGTATATGCCGTCCTCCCTTATTTCAGAACCTCTATAGCTTTGCAACGCATTAAACGAAGCAATTAAAATCCACAATACAGGCAAAAAAATTTCTCTAAATATATCCTTATAACCATTCAAAATATTGTTAACAAAAATAAATAACCAAGTAACTAATAATAATGCCCAAATCAATAAACTAACAATACTTCTATTCATCTTGATAATTAGCTTCGCTTGTTTATTTATTTTATATATTTCAGCAAACAGTAAAATTGCCGCTAAAACACCAATCACTATTAGTACTAAACTTGCAACAAGATCCTTGCTCATAATTTTCCACCCCCATTATTCTTAATCATCTTCTTCTTTTAACGGTTTTAGCAGCTCTTTTGCTAAATCAATCATATCTGAAGGAACATAAATGTCTATGCCGTACATATTCACTCCAGTATATATTTCCATAAGCTCCCCTGTTCCCTTTGATTTTTTCAATACCGGAATACCGTATGATTTTAATTTTGATATTATAATTTGAGCTTCCATATTATTCAGATTAGAAATTAACAGTTCTTCGTTTGACATATTAAACCTCCATATCATTTTGTTTATTATAACACTAAATATATGCAATTACCATAATAATGAAAATAAAAAAACGGCTAAGCCGTTTTAGTTGTTCATATATACTCAATGTGCATTTATCTCTTTTGGAATTTTCACAGCCTTCGTAACGGGCTTCCATATTGCTTGTGCAAGATAGAAATCTACCATACTGTGTACAGCAGTTCCCACTCCAACTAATAAAACAACAGAAATTAAAAATCCTTTAGCATAATAGCCTGAACTCATGTTATTGTCAAAATAAAATACAGAAACTATTGCTACCTCGCATATGGCATGGATTAAAGAAATTATAAAAGAAAAAATATGTGATTGTTTAAATGTATTAAGTGTGTTTGGAAACTTCTTTAAATATAATGCTCCTATATATGCAAAAATTATATGAGATGCCGCTCTTAATACTACAACGATTGGAAATCCTGCCATCATAAAACCAACAGATGTACCAAGTGCTACAAAAACAGCTGTTAATGGAGATAAAAACATAGCAATAAATATCGCTACATGACTTGCTAATGTAAAGGATGCAGGCTCCATTGTTATTTTAATAGGAGAAATTATAGGAATTACTATTCCTATTGAACAAAGAAGTGCTGAAATTAACATTGAATTCAATTTATTATTTCTTGTCATTTTCTGTCCTTTCCTTTTCAATTGTCTTGTCAAGTGTCTTGACATCTGTTTGTACAATTATAATAAATAAAATGCAAATTGTCAACAGTATAATCTTATTCTAATACTATTTGTTCTTTTCTCAACGCTTCTATAATTCTTTTCTTTTCATTTTCAGTATTGCACTTAATTTTATGAAGATGTATACCGCCAGTTAATTTCATCAATGGTTGAGCTTGATTAGCTTTAATCTTTTCAATAAACATATCAACTTCATATCTTGAAGAAATTCTAAGTTCTCCTGATATTTCACCATATACGGGATGCTCTACCGTAACATCGATTATCGTTCCTCCGTTATCGACAATTAAATAAAGCTCCTTGTACATATTTTCATTGTCATGTTGACATGCAATTGTAAAGCTTAATAGACTATCTATATCCTGTTCAAATATATATCCCCTTGGTGTGGCTGATATTTCTGATCCCGCAGCTCGCATTAATGCTATATCACCTACTATTACTTGACGACTAACAGAAAATTTCTTTGCTAAGGTTGTTGCAGTTATAGGTTCAGTGCTTTCCTTTAATATTAATTCAATTTGTTCTCTGCGTTTCTCTGAATTCATACCATCACCTCATACTTAGATACTAAAATATCGGAGTGAAAGGATTTGAACCTTCGGCCTCATGGTCCCGAACCATGCGCGATACCAAGCTTCGCTACACCCCGACAATAATTTTATTATAGCACTTTCTAATTGTTTGTCAATTATTTTCAGTGTTTTCAATATATTTAGCCATCATACACTAGTTGTTATAATTAAAAAAGCTATCATTAAAAAAATGAAAGCTTTTTATAAATTTTTATGTGATAATTCTTTAATTAATTATGTTCCGCAGTATGTTCTGTATGGACATGTTGTTGAAGGTGGAAGTTTCATATACTCTAAGTAATCTTTGTTGTATTCAAATGGATTTGATAAAGCTTCAAGGAGATTGTTCATAACACTA
>JAEZGU010000146.1 GCA_023416855.1 Bacillota bacterium | reverse complement strand
TCTCATAAGGATGCAATAAAAAAATATTTATTTGTCAAAGAAAAGTACTATAAATAGCTGCTTTATTTATATGATTTAGCAAAACTATGTCGGAATAAATAAAACCCAGCAAAAACAAGTATGTGTTGTTTTTGTTGGGTTTTTATATTTTACATAATAAAGTTATGCCATACTGAGAGGTGTTTCAATTTGCTTAGGATGACATGTAATAAAGAGGGAGTGATTATGTGTTAGATGAGAAAATTTTAGGCATGAAAGATGCAATCATCAAATGTGTTCAGGATTGCGTAAAAATAAAGAGTGTTGAGGAAGAATCAAAGGATGGAATGCCTTTTGGGGAAGGGGTACATGAATGCTTGAAATATTGTTTACGGCTTTCTAAATCTTTAGGTTTTAATACTATAAATGTGGATAACATGATTGGTTACGCGGAATACGGCGAAGGCGATGAAATGATTGCTGTATTGGGACATTTAGATGTTGTTCCTGAAGGAGACGGATGGACATATCCTCCATATGGTGCAGAAATTCATAATGGAAAAATTTACGGTAGAGGAACAACAGACGACAAAGGGCCAACGATAGGTGCTCTTTATGCACTAAAAGCTATAAAGGATTTAAATATTCCATTAAAAAGAAGAGTGAGAATATTTTTTGGTTTAAATGAGGAAACAGGAAGTAAATGTGTAAAACATTATATTGATAAAGGTGGAGAAATTCCTGTAGCGGGATTTACCCCTGATGCAGAGTATCCTATTATTAATGGTGAAAAGGGCATAGTCACATGCAAGTATATTAGAAAACTTATACAAGAAGGGGATTTAATATTAAAATCCATTAATGGAGGCATTGCTGCAAATGTAGTTCCAGATTATGCTGAAGCAGAAATTATGGTACAAAAGCAAAGTATTGAAGAAATAATAAACTTAGCTCAAGAAAACAATGATATAAAAATAGAGGTAAAGGATAATTCAATCATCATAAAGTATTATGGAATTTCAGCTCATGGTAGCACTCCTGAAGCAGGTAAAAATGCTATTACACATTTGCTGTCATTTTTAGGAAAACTTGATTTCACAGGTGATATTAAAGACTTTTTAGACTTCTACAATAAGTACATAGGAAATGAATTAAATGGTCATAGCTTAGGTATTTATCTTGAAGATGATATATCAGGTAAGTTTATCTTTAATTTAGGTAAAATTAACGGAAACAAAAATGAAATAAGTTTAGATATCAATATGAGATACCCGGTTAAAAAATCTTATGATGATTTTATAGATACCTTTAAAGAAAAAATGGGATATGGGAAGCTTCAGGAAGTATTTACAAGACATAAAAAGAGTTTATATGTATCACCGGAAACGGAATTTATTAAAAAGCTTCAAAAGGTTTATGAAAATTACTTCGATGAAAAAGCTGAGTTGATTTCTATAGGCGGAGGAACATATGCAAAAGCCATGGACAACATAGTAGCATTTGGTCCTATTTTTAAAGGACAGCCGATGGTCGAACATAAGCCAGATGAATATATAGAAATTGGCTCATTGATTAAAAATGTTCAAGTTATGGCAGCTGCAATTAGAGAGCTTGCAAATTAAATTAAATCAATAAAAGTAACCGTCTCTTAATTTGAGGAGGTGAAGGAGGCTAAAATGAAAATAACAGACATTAGGATTGGTGAAATATCAGTACCCTTGAAAACACCATTTAAAACTGCACTTAGAACAGTTAACAGCGTAGAGGATATAATTGTTGAAATTCATACAGATACAGGACATGTTGGATATGGGGAAGCTCCCCCTACAGGAGTTATTACAGGAGATACAAAGGGTTCAATAGTTGGAGCCTTGAAGGATCATATAATAAAAAGCATTATAGGCATGGACATAGAGAATTTTGAAGAAATTATGCTTAAGTTAGACAAATGTATCGTTAAAAACAACAGCGCTAAGGCGGCTGTAGATATAGCTTTATATGATTTGTATGCACAGCTGTATAGCTCACCTTTATATAAATTGTTAGGCGGATATAAAAAAGAAATAATAACAGATATAACTATAAGTGTTAATGATCCTGAAGAAATGGCAAGGGATAGTATTGATGCAATTAACAGAGGCTTTGAAACCTTAAAAATTAAAGTTGGTAAAGATGCTTCATTAGATATTGAAAGAATGAAGGCAATTAGAAAAGCTGTTGGACATGATGTTAAGTTAAGAATTGATGCTAATCAGGGTTGGAAACCTAAAGAAGCTGTTAAAGCACTTAGAAAAATGGAAGATGAAGGCCTTGATATAGAATTTGTTGAACAGCCGGTAATTGCACATGACATAGAAGGTTTAAAATATGTTACTGACAATGTATCGATACCTGTTTTAGCTGATGAAGCAGTATTTTCACCTGAAGATGCATTGAAAATAATGCAACAAAGGGCAGCAGATTTTGTTAATATTAAGTTAATGAAGACAGGTGGTATACACAATGCATTAAAAATTTGCTCTGTTGCAGAAATTTATGGTGTTGAATGTATGATAGGCTGTATGCTTGAAGCAAAAGTAAGTGTAAATGCTGCAGTTCATTTGGCAGCGGCAAAAAGTATAATAACTAAAATAGATTTAGATGGACCTGTTCTTTGTAGTGAAGACCCTGTAGAAGGCGGAGCTATATTTAATGAATTTAGAATTACATTGAACAATGATCCAGGACTTGGAGTTAGAAAGGTTAATGGAATCAGATATATACTATAAAAACATTTTTGATATACTATAATAAACTTATGAAGTTGGCTGTTTATTATTAGGTAATAAATAATACAACAATTATTATAATAATAGAGGGAAATTATAAAAAAGCCATTGAAAATTTTTTTCAATGGCTTTTTATATTGCTTTTTAAAGATTTTATAATTATTATATAATTAATACTAAAAGTGAACCGTCCACTTAGGCTTGGAGGAGTTTTATGAGTAAAAAGGTTTTTATTTTAATACTTTTTCCAATTTCTATACTTTTAACTTTTTTTGCGAAGTTTAATTTAAGCTTTGCAGAATTTTATGCATTAAATGTTTATCCTGTTTTTTCAGAAACTATATCATTTTTTACTTCTAAGCTTAGATTTTCAATAGCTGAGATTATAGTTATAGGATTAATATTACTCCTACTGATTTATTTTGCAGTTATTTTGGTTAAAACTATAATTGATAAAAACATTGGGTACTTTAAAGCATTTTTTATAAATATTACATTTTTCTTTAGTTTTGCATATTTTCTGTATGTATTGTTTTGTGGAATTAATTATTATAGATATGAATTTACATACTATTCAGGTCTTGAAATTAATAAGTCATCTAAAGAACAGTTAGTAAATTTATGTGAAATACTAATAGAGGATGCAAATGTTAAAAGATCTAAGTTGAACAGTAAAAACGAAACTGCAGAATTGTTTGACGTAGATTTTTATAGCACTACTAAAAGAGCAAAACAATCAATTGATAAAATATCAGAAAAATACACAGTTTTAAAGGGTAATTATTCTGCTCCTAAACAGGTATTCTTTTCTAATATTATGTCTGAAATGAGAATAACGGGTATATTTTTTCCGTTTACATTTGAATCTAATGTAAATGTACATATACCACCATATGAAATACCTTCAACCATGGTTCATGAGTTAGTTCATTTAAGAGGTTTCATGAGAGAGGATGAGGCAAACTTTATATCATATCTTGCATGTATTAATTCAGGTTATGATGATTTTTATTATAGCGGAACAATGCTTGCGCTAACTTATAGTATGAATGCATTGTATAAAGAGGATTATGAAGCATTTTTGAAGCTTTATGAAACATACTCGGAGGATGTATTGAAGGATATAATGTATTCGAAAAACTATTGGAAGCAATATGATACTAAAATTGCCGAAATTTCAAATAAAGTTAATGATACATATCTAAAGGCAAACAGTCAAAAAGATGGCGTAAAAAGTTATGGAAGAATGGTGGATTTATTGCTTGCATACTATAAATAAATTTTTTTAAACTGGATAAACTAAATTAAAATAACATATAAAGGAGTTTATTCAATGGCACATATAGTTTGTACAGTATCAAATTGCTATTTTAATAAAAGAGAAGGATGTACAGCTCCGTCGTTAAACGTTGATGGAGAGCAAGCAGATGAAAGTCGTTTCACATGTTGTGACACATTTATAGAACAAAAGCCCGGAGTGAGAAGTTCATTGAGCGAACCAAAAAGCAACACGCAAATAAGCTGCAAAGCAACTCATTGTGTATATAA
>JAEZGU010000131.1 GCA_023416855.1 Bacillota bacterium | reverse complement strand
GGGATAATAATAATTGGATATGTATTTAATTCAATTGGATATATGTTCATATAAACAAAAAATTGAAAATGAGGAGAATGGGAAAATGGTTATTAAAGTATTAGGTTCTGGTTGCAAAAATTGTGTTACCTTGAAGGCAAACACAGATACAGCTTTAAAAAAAATTGGAATTGAGGCTGAAGTAGTAAAGGTTGAAAACATGAAGGATATAGTTGGTTATGGAGTAATGCAAACTCCAGCATTAGTTATTGATGAAAAGGTAGTTTCATACGGAAAAGTCTTAAAGACAGATGAAATTGTTAAACTGATAGAAAAAAGCAAATGATTATTGATTACTTAAAAAGAAGGTGATTGGTTGGAAACTAAATATGATAAAGCAGCTGTTATCTTTAAAGCCTTAAGCGATTCTAATCGACTTGCAATCATAGAGATGATTAAAACTGAAGAAAAATGTGCATGTAAGCTGTTAGAAGCATTAAACATAACTCAGCCAACATTATCTCATCATATGAAGACGTTGTGTGATGCTAATTTAGTAAATTCAAGGCGTGAAGGAAAATGGATGCATTATTCTATCAATAAAGAGTTATTTGAAGAGATTAAACAAATATTTAATATTCCAAACAATTAAAATCAAATTTGGAATATCCATATAAAGTGTAGTATCAAAGGAGGGGTAAAATGTTCATTCAAAAATGTGAAAATTGTGGAACGAAATTTGAATATAAAGCTTTATTGAAATCATTATGGTCAGATAATACGGTAGATTGTTTAAAGTGTGGAGCATCTCATGAAATAAGATTGTTCAGCAGGTTCGCTATTCCAGCAATAATAATGCTTCCATTATTTATAAGGTACAGTATTTGCGAATGGTTAATGCTAAATAAAACATTAATATATCTGGTATATTTAGTTTACTTTATTATATTTGTAGCTTTATCTCCTTATATAATTAAATACAAACTAAAGGATAATAATAAAAATGCAAAATAGCCCACTATCTCACCATATGAAACCTTTGTGTGAGTCTGGATTGATAAAGGGAATCTGCTGTAAAGGATGTGATGAAAATGAGTAATGAGAAGTCTTGTTGCAATTCATCTAATAGTTGTTGTAGCATAGAGCCTATCACTCTATACAATAAAAAAGATAAATGGATAACAGGTGAAATACATACTCCCATAGGTAGAGTGCCGACTATTTTAACAAATCTTCAGTTTAAAGATATGCTTGGAGCGTGGAAGGTACGCTGGGGTATTGGAAGAATGAATTACAAGATTAATACGGGACTTTATGCTATAGGTAAACCTGATCATACGTCTCCTGTCCTGGTAACTGCAAACTATAAACTTACATTTGATGTCTTTAGGAAAGAATTGTCAGGCTTAAATTGCTGGGTTTTGATACTTGATACAAAGGGAATCAATGTCTGGTGTGCCGCTGGAAAGGGTACATTTGGAACCGATGAACTTGTTAACCGCATATCTAAAACTGGACTGGCTAAAATAGTATCACACAGGAAATTAATTCTGCCACAGTTAGGTGCTCCAGGTGTAAGTGCTCATGAAGTAACAAAACAAACCGGATTTTCTATTGTTTATGGACCAGTAAGAGCGAAAGATATTAAGGAATTCCTTGATTCAGACTACAATGCTACAAAAAAAATGCGTACAGTTGAATTTACAGCATTAGATAGATTGGTACTCACCCCAGTTGAAGTGGTATCAGCAGCAAAGCTTTCATTAAAGGTTTTTGGCGTATTATTTCTTATAAACTTGTTCGCAACAAGACCTTTTGGAATTGAAGATTTTATAGCCTATATTGGTGCTATAATAACGGGAACCATTATTACTCCTTTACTACTTCCAATTGTTCCTGGCAGCTCATTCGCATGGAAGGGTTGGTTGTTAGGAATGTTGTGGACATTAGGATTCATATTTTATAGTAGCTGGTTTGTTTCCGGATTCTTGCTTCTTGCAATAGGTTATTTGTTGGTATTACCTGCATTGTCAGCTTATTTAGCAATGAATTTTACAGGTTCTTCAACATATACATCTTTTTCTGGTGTTATTAAAGAAATGAAAATAGCTGTTCCGCTTATCTCTGTTTCATTAATAGTAGGGATTGTATTGTTATTAATAAATAGTTTCCGGGCATAAGGGAGGACGTTATGAAACATAAATATTTAAAAAATATCGCTACGCTTCGTCTGTCTGCTGAAAAATGTATTGGCTGCAAAAGATGTATGGAGGTTTGTCCACATGGAGTTTTCAGCATGCATGAGAAGAAAGCAAAGATTGAAAATTCAGACTTTTGTATGGAGTGTGGAGCTTGTATGAAAAATTGTCCAGTAAATGCCATTACTGTTAATACTGGAGTTGGATGTGCAGCAGCAGTAATTATGGGTTGGATTACTACGCGAGAACCGAACTGTGATTGTTCATGCGATGATAATTGTTGCTAACCAATATAATGGACACCAACCAAATGCAGTTAGTGCCTTTATCTATTTATAATTCATGTTTCATTTTCATGGTGTTATCTACTTATAGTTGAATACTAATGTTAGTGCTTAACATACGAAATGCTCTACCTATAGTTAACAATTTTTCTCTGTCAACATAGGAGAGCATTTCATTTTAATATTTTATTGAATTCGTGCAAGTAATATTTTTGCCTAAATAATTATTTGTTTTTCAGTTTACAACTTTATTGTACATCTACAATTGTTCAATCAGACTTTTTTTACGTTATTCCACAGTTACAGACTTAGCCAAATTACGTGGTTTGTCTATATCGCATCCTTTCAATAGCGCAGCATAGTATGCAAGATATTGAGTAGGAATTATTGCAGCCAATGGTGATAATAACTCATTTACATCATCAATAATCACTTGGTCTGTTTCCTGGCTAAGCTTGCGCATTGAAATTACCATAGTGGCAGCTCCCCTCGCCTTTACTTCCTTTATGTTGCTTCTTGTGTTCAAATTGATATTTTCTTGAGTTATAACTGCTATAACAGGAGTGTTTTGTTCAATTAATGCTATAGTTCCATGCTTTAGCTCTCCTGCTGCAAATCCTTCTGTTTGAATGTAAGAAATTTCTTTTAATTTCAAGGATGCTTCCAAGCATACATAATAATCCATGCTTCGACCAATATAAAAACAATTTCTTGAATTCATTAAGTATTTTTTAGCTAATTCTTTATATTTTTCTTTATCATCACAAAGTGTTTCCATTGTATATGCTATTTTGCTTAATTCATTAAATATATTTATGTTCTTGTTATTTTTTACTAATGTAGCAAGAATTGATAATACTGCAATTTGTGCTGTATATGCCTTTGTTGAAGCAACTGCTATTTCAGGACCTGCGTGCAATAGCAGTGTATTATCTGCTTCTCTTGATAAAGTAGACCCTTTTACATTGGTCAATGTTAATGTTTTATAGCCCATTTCTTTAACTTTAACCAATACTGCTCTGCAGTCTGCAGTTTCTCCACTTTGTGTTATGAACATGAAAAGAGGTTTTGCTGTCAATAACGGCATATTGTAAATAAATTCACTTGCTATAACTACTTCAGTAGGCTTTCCTGCTATTTTTTCAAAAAATTGTTTTCCAATAAGCCCTGCATGATAGCTTGTGCCGCAGGCTATTATATATAGTTTGTCGCAATTTCTAACGTCTTCAACTATTTCAGGATCTATAAATATATTACCGTTCTCATCTGAGTATTCTGACATTATTTTTCTTATAACAAAAGGCTGTTCTTCTATTTCTTTCATCATATAGTGAGGATATGTTCCTTTTTCTATATCAGAAGAATCTATATCTGCTTTATATGGCTCTCTAATAACTCTATTTCCATAGATGGAGTAAATTTCTATATCATCTCTTGTAATTTTAAGAAATTCTTTATCCTCTATTTCATAAAATTGATTTGTGTAATTAATCATAGCCATTGCATCACTGCCAAGCATATTGAAGTTATTGCCCTTGCCTGCCAATAATGGTGTTTTATTTTTTGCGGCATACATAGTGTTCATATCATCTTTGTCAATAATTGCAAGCGCATATGAACCTTTTAACAGGCTCATTGTATGTCTTATAGCGAGACTAACACTTTCACCTTCATTAACAAACTTTTCAATTATTTGAACTATTACTTCCGTATCTGTATCACTAATTAATGTAGCATCTTTTAAAAATTCATCTCTTAATTCCGATTCATTTTCAATTATACCATTGTGTACTAATGTAAATCTTTTAGAGCTGCTTTGATGAGGGTGAGAATTAACACGATTTGGTACACCATGAGTTGCCCATCTTGTATGACCAATACCTAAGTTTCCTGTTATGCTATTATCTAAGCTCTGTCTTAATTCGCTTATTCTTCCTTTTTCTTTTGTTACAAACACTTCATTATTGTTGGCTATGGCAATTCCTGCTGAGTCATAACCTCTGTATTCTAATTTTTCTAAACCACCTAAAATTATTTCTTTTACGTCTTCAAATCCTATATATCCGACTATTCCACACATATTTCTTCTCCAATCTTAAATTTAATTTTTTGAAGCATACTAATCAGTACTTGAAATTTAATTTTCAAGTAAAATAAACTTGCATGATTGACATAAATTTTTAACTGATTGGGAATTTAATATAGAATTATATTATTTTAGTAAGATGTTTAAGCTTTTGGCTTTCTTTTGTCACAGCCGTTGCCGGATGCATTTGTAAAAACCATGTCGATGAAGCTACACCGCAGAGCGTCCGCCGAAATCTCGATAACTCTGTCCTCGTCAACTTTTATAAAGTTCTGGCGCTATAATAACTTTCTAATCCCCTTAATTTGCCTCCTTTCTTTCACAAATAAAATTATGTTTTTATGCAATCATAATATTAAGTTATGATTTTTTTAAAAATTAGTTACTTCTTTTTATAATTTTAACACAATTTAATGAAATAGTATATATTTTTTTATAATTTTGTATACTTGCCAATTCTTAACCTTTTGATGAATTATTTGCCATGTATTATAAAGAAAACACGGTCAATAATAATGTTAGAAAGTTAATCTTTATAACTTTCGAATTTTAATCTTGTAAATAAATTAACCTGTAACTTACATATTAGTACTCAGGTTGATTGGGCCCAGGGTGTGAACATGATTAAATTTATTGACACAATATTATTATCTTAGGAAAGGAGAAACAAAATGGCATCAAATAACAATAGCGGAAGCAACAACATCGTTGTTCCTGAAGCAAAACAGGCATTGAACCAAATGAAAGCTGAAATAGCTAATGAATTAGGTCTTACAAACTATGAGCAAGTTGATAAAGGAAACTTAACAGCTAGACAGAATGGTTATGTAGGTGGATACATGACTAAGAGATTAGTTGAAATGGCTCAAAGACAAATGAGCGGCGGCGGAATGAAATAAGTTAAACAATATATAAAAATGGGTGGATAGCTTAAGCTATCCACCCATTTATATTTATTTATTAGCGTTTTCTTTTTCTTTTTTTAGTTCTGCTATTAATTGAGGAACTACTTTAAATATATCTCCTACTATTCCAACATCAGCAACGTCAAATATTGGTGCTGTTTCATCTTTGTTTATAGCAATAATGAAGTCAGACTCCTCCATACCTGCTAAATGCTGAATTGCTCCTGATATACCGCATGCAATGTATAAGTTTGGTCTAACAGTCTTACCTGTTTGACCTACTTGTCTGTCCTTTGGAACCCAACCTGCATCAACTGCAGCTCTTGAAGCAGAAATTGTTCCGCCTAATACCTCTGCAAGTTCTTCAAGCATTGGATAATTTTCAGGTCCATGCATACCTCTACCACCGGATACTAATACTTTTGCTTCTTCAATATTCATTCTTTGTTGAATTATTTTAGTTACATCTAAAATTTCAACATTTTTACATTCTTTTGGAATGTCGATGTTATATTTTTCAATATTTACAGGGTTTTTTTCTGAATATTTTGCAGCTTGCATTACACCTGGTCTAACTGTTGCCATTTGTGGTCTGTGATTTGGGCATGCAATTGTAGCCATTAAGTTACCACCAAAAGCCGGTCTTGTCATCATAAGATTTAGTTTTTGTGCATCTTCTTCGTCCGGTTCAATTGTTAAACCTGTACAGTCTGCTGTTAAACCTGTATGAACTCTTGCAGATACTCTTGGTGCTAAATCTCTACCGATTGCTGTCGCACCAAAAAGCACTATTTCGGGTTTTTTATCCATTATTATTTTATGAAGAGCATATACATATGGCTCTGTCATGTAAATATCAAGCATATCGTCATTTACATAAATTACATTATCAGCACCGCTATAACACATTTTTTTACCTTCATCTTCCATGTCTTTACCTAATAAAACTGCAGTTACAGTAGTGTTTAATTCTTTTGCTAATTCTTTACCCTTGCCAATTAATTCAAGAGCAACTTTTTGAACTTTTTTGTCTCTTTGTTCAGCAAAAACAAAGACACCTCTATATTCTGAATTTTTCATTGTCCGCCTCCTACTAAATAATAAACTTTTCTTTTAATTTATCAACTATCAATTCAGCTGATTCCTGTGGTTCAAGGTTAAATATCTTTCCTGCTGACTTAGCGCCCTTAGTAAATGATTTTTTAACCTTTGTAGGAGAACCTTTAAGCCCAATGTTATTAATATCAACTGTTAAATCCTTTAAAGTCCAAACAGTTACTTTCTTTTCTCTGAACGCGTCAAAAATTCCACCCGGACTCATATAACGAGGTTCATTCAATTCAGATAAAGCTGTTATCAGTACAGGTAGCTTAGCTTTAATTATATGATATCTGTCCTCATATTGTCTTTTAACAATTATGTGACCATCTTCAACCTTAATATCTTCAGCATAGCTAATGTTTGGAAGTTTTAAATGCTCTGCAATTTGCGGACCAACTTGAGCAGTATCTCCGTCAATTGCCTGTCTTCCAGTAATTATTAAATCATATTTTAAGTTATTTAATGCTGCAGCTAATGTAGATGAAGTTGCCCATGTGTCTGCGCCACCAAATGCTCTGTCTGTTACAAGTATCGCTTCATCAGCTCCCATAGCTAATGCTTCTCTTAACGCTAAATCTGCTTGTGGAGGTCCCATGGATACAACTGTTACATGCGCACCCATTTGATCCTTCAATCTTAATGCTGCTTCTAATCCTGCTTTATCATCAGGGTTAATAATACTTGGAACACCCTCTCTTATTAATGTACCTGTTTTAGGGTCTAATCTAACTTCTGTTGTATCAGGTACTTGTTTTATACATACTACTATATTCACTATTTCTACCTCCCTACTTTAACATGCTTGCACTGATAACCATTCTTTGTACTTCTGAGGTACCTTCGTAGATTTCAGTTATTTTAGCATCTCTCATCATTCTTTCAACAGGATAATCTCTTGTGTATCCATATCCACCGTGTAATTGAACAGCTTTTGTTGTAACTTCCATTGCTGTTTGAGAAGCAAACAATTTTGCCATAGCTGCATGTACTCCGTATGGTTCGCCTGCATCTTTACTTAAAGCAGCTCTGTAAACTAATAACCTTGCTGCATCAACAGAAGTTTGCATTTCTGCCAATTGAAATTGTGTGTTCTGGAATTTAGAAATAGTTCTTCCAAATTGTTTTCTTTCTTGAACATATTTAACAGTTTGATCAATAGCACCTTGTGCAATACCAAGAGCTTGAGCTGCAATACCAATTCTACCGCCGTCAAGAGTTTTCATAGCTATCTTAAAGCCTTGACCTTCTTTTGCAAGCAAGTTTTCTTTTGGAACAATACAGTCCTCAAACACTAATTCACAAGATGCTGAACCTCTGATACCCATTTTTAATTCTTTTTTTCCTATTGAGAAACCAGGAAAATCTTTTTCTACTATAAAAGCAGATATACCTTTTGTTCCTAATGATTTGTCTGTCATAGCCATAACTATATAAACATCAGCATATGAACCATTAGTTATAAATATTTTGGTACCGTTCAATATATAATGGTCTCCGTTTAAAACTGCTTTAGTTTGTTGCCCTGCTGCATCTGTACCTGCTCCTGCTTCTGTTAAACCAAAAGCACCTATAGAATTTGAAGTAATCCTTGGTAAATACTTTTTCTTTTGTTCTTCTGTACCAAATTCATATATTGGAGCTCCACATAAAGATGTGTGTGCAGATAGTATAACTCCAGTAGTACCGCAAACCTTTGATAATTCTTCAACTGCCATAACATAAGTTAAATTATCGCAGCCTTGTCCACCATATTCCTTCGGAAATGGTATACCCATAAATCCATATTTCTGCATTTTTTCAACAGTTTCAATTGGAAATCTTTCCTCTTCGTCGATTTCCTGAGCTAATGGCTCAACCTCGTTGACAGCGAATTCTCTAAAAAGCTGTCTTGCCATTTCATGTTCCTTACTTAATTGAAAATTCATTATTTCACTCCCTTAATTTTTTTGTCTGCCCTTGCCAGTATGTTATTTTATTAACTAAATTAGCATAAAAAAAATAACAACCAAGCAAATTAATTATACTTGATTGTTATATAAATATCAAGATTTATATTATTCAAATATTGGTTTTCTTTTTTCAAGAAAAGCAGTCATGCCTTCCTTTTGATCTTTAGATGCAAAGCACAGACCAAAAGCATTGGATTCATAAGCAATTCCTGTTTCAATATCTGTTTCTACTCCTCTGTTCATCGCTTCCTTAGCATAGGATACTGCAACTCTTGAGTTTGATATAATTTTTTCAGCTATTTTATATGCCTCTTCCATCAAACTATCTTTGTCTGTAACTTTATTAACAAGGCCTATTCTATATGCTTCTTCCGCATTAATATGTAATCCGGTAAATATTAGCTCTTTTGCTCTACCTAAGCCAACAAGTCTTGCTAATCTTTGAGTGCCGGAAAATCCAGGTATTATTCCAAGACCAACCTCCGGTTGCCCAAATTTTGCTTTTTCTGAAGCAATTCTTATATCACATGCCATTGAAAGTTCACATCCCCCTCCTAATGCAAAACCATTTACAGCTGCGATTATTACTTTGTTCATTGTTTCGATTTTTCTAAACAATCTTGAACCATCCTCTGAAAATTTCTTTGCTTCTGCAGGGTTTAGCGTACTCATGTATGCTATATC
>JAEZGU010000001.1 GCA_023416855.1 Bacillota bacterium | reverse complement strand
ATAACAATACTTCTTAAGTCAAACATGTGTCCACCCTCATTTTATTACATTTTATCACAAATGAGTAATTAGTAAAATATAAATTACAAGAAGTTGTATAATCTCATCAGCATTAAGTATGATTCTTGATATGTACAATTTTTAAAAGGTTTAAAACTAATTCCGTTTCCTTTTAATAATCCATTACTTGATACATAATAAATAAATATTTTTTCTGAATCATTAACATTTGAAATATCATCAAATTCAACTATTTTGTAATTAGAAATATCCTTGTTTAATTTATTGCTTACATAACTAAAAAATTGGGCTACTTCCAATCGTGTGATATAATTATCTTCATTTTCATCATAACTAAAATTGAAATTTACAAACACTTCTCCCTTTAGTGGGTCCAAACTAATATGTTCTTCATTTTCAACTAATCCAAAAATATCTGCAAACTTTTCCTTGCCAATCTTTTTTTCAATAATACTAAATGTTAAATCATAAAAATGTTTTTTAGTAATATTTGAGTTGTACATTCCTTCAAATTCTGCAGGAATCAATGAAGCTATTCTCATTTTTTCGATAGTTTCTTTAGCCCATTCGTCAGGTTTTTGAGGTAATGCTTCATACCAAAGCTTTGTTTCTTTGGATATAGAAGAAAAACTTTGTTCCACTATATTTGAAAGTAATTCGATTTTCTTGTGTATAGTTGTAAAGTTTCCATTGTTTATATTTCTAATTTTATCAGGATACACTTCTGTAAACCATATTAAATCAGCAACTTCCTCTTTAAAACAAGTAGCTGAATGTTTGTTTATAAATGTATTTTCATAACCCTTTTCCCAAGTACCGTAAATATACCCTGAATTCAAAGCTTCAAATTCACTTTTTAGTTTATCGTAACCGTATATTTTAAATATGTAATCACTTATAAAGTGACTAATTTCGTGTACAAAACCTTCTTCAGATGCTCCACATGAATTTCTGTACAAATTGTTATGCAATATGTTTATATATATGTTTGCTGAATTCTCATCCATTATGTATTCAGAAAACAAGTCACTGATTTTTTCTGTCTTGCTTATAATAATATTTGTACTGATACCATTTTTAGTATAATAATCTGTGATTTCCTTAATTAGCCCATTTGGAAATCCGCTTAGACCTTTACCTATAACTACTAAACTATTATAATTTATATCTTCATCTTTATCATTGATTATTATATTAATACCGTATGTGCTTTCTAAATCATTGATTAGTTTATCTGTATTAACAATTTCGGTGGTAGCCCCAAAAGCTTGTATATTTAAAAAGCAAATTAATAATGAAATAATTAGTATCATTTTTATCTTCATCATACTACCTCATAGTTTATAATATTAAAAAATTATAACATACAGTTAAAATTTAATCAACTAAAATCTGTAAACGTTTCCTTGTGGATATCAAAAAATAATGTAGATATATGTAATTTTGTGTTATACTATTTGTAAGTTTTTTATTAAAAAAATATTATTTTAACAAGGTGCATAATGAAAATAACAATTATATCTGTAGGTAAAATAAAAGAAAAATTTTATATTGAAGCAATAAATGAATATACAAAAAGATTAACTAAATTTTGTAAATTAACAGAAGAAATTGTCCAGGACGAAAGAGCTGATGATAATTTTTCTGATGCTGAAATTGAGCAGGTTAAAAACAAAGAAGGTTTAAAAATTCTAAACTGCATACCTAAAAATTCATATATCATTGTAATGGACATAAAGGGAAAACAGCTTAGCTCTATAGAATTAGCTGATAAAATCAATACATTAGGTATTGATGGTACATCAGATATAACATTCATAATAGGTGGCAGCAATGGTCTATCTGAAGAAGTATTAAAAAAAGCTGATTTTAAACTGTCATTTTCTAAAATGACATTCCCTCATCAACTTTTCAAAATCATATTATTAGAACAAATATACCGTGCATTTAAAATAAACGCCGGTGAAAGCTATCATAAGTAAATTTAATTATTGATTTTTTTTAATAATTAAGTTATAATTGGGATAAGATAAAGAATAGGCAGTTGGCTATGGCTGACAACTAAAATTTAAGGTCTTAATTACCCTGTGCCAGCAGGGTGATTTTTATTTATTATAATAAAGTAATCTGTTTTCAATAGTACCTGTATGTAGCTCAAAAAGGTGATTGTCATAATCATAAAAATATATTGAACGACCTTCTTCCATATCTCTACTTCTTCCCTTTTTAATTTCTAATCCAAGTTTCTCTATCCTATTTAGATACATTTCATAATCTAATTCATCTATTTTGAATGCTATATGATTGTAGCTTCTTTCGATTTGATTACCTTCCATAACTGCAATCCAAAGATTGTTTATCAAAAAGAATTTTTCCTTCGAAACAGAAAAATAATTTTCTCCACTATAATATACTTCTTTCGCCTCAAATATCTCTTCAAAAAAAATAGTAGCCTTGACTAAATTCTCGACTATAAAAGTAATATGACTAATACCGGATATCATTACGAACACCCCACTTCCTGGGCCAACAGGACATTTTTTATGACAATATTTTACAATAATATATGCAGTAATACAAGAAGATATTAAACAAAACTGCCTAAGCGAATCTACGAAAGTAAAGCAAAGTCTAATTTTATGAATAAATTAAATAGGTATGTCGTAACATTTTGTAAATTGTCGAATATGATAATATTGAGCTTGACTCAAAAATTAAATAGAATAAGGTGTTATTATGGGATGCGATAGATTTATAAATAGATCCGGAAATGGTGGCCAAGTGATGGGCACTTTCGGAATTCAAAGAATTGCATTAAGAGGACCTGGATGTATAGACGGAACAGGACGTTGTCAAGGTGTTGCAGGTACTGGCGGAAGAAGGCATTGCTGTGAGGAAGTTGCTGGTACCGGCGATTTTAGATGTGATAATATATTAGGAACCGGTGGAAGACACAATCATAATAATGTAGCCGGAACCGGTGGAGGACGCTGTCGTAATGAAGTTGCTGGAACAGGCGGAAGAAATGGACACTGGGATTCATGCCATTGGTGTCTAAAAACTCCAACAGTAGTTCCAAGATAAGTGAAAGCATATGTTAATAAAATGAGCAGTTTCTGCTCATTTTTTTCATTTATTATTATTTTTTGAAAATTTTTTCAGTTTATATTATTTTTTATAGTAAATAATAATCTTATAGTATCATAAATTGATGCTAATGTCGGTAAAATAAAAAAGGAGCTGTAAATAATGAGTAGAAATAAATTAGTAGTTCCTGAAGCCCAACAAGCTATTAACAACTTAAAAATGGAAATAGCTCAGGATTTAGGTGTTCCTGTTTTAAAAAACACAACGTCAGAAGTGTATCCTGCCATTGTGAATGGTTTAAGTGTAAGAGAAATGGTACGTATGGGCGAAAAAATGATTTCAAATAACAATGCACCTACCGATAGAGATATTTATTAATATTGAGCACTTCATAAGAAGTGCTCTTTTTTTATGTAAAATGGCAAATGTTTTCTTATTTTCATTGACTTTAAATGAATTTAGTATTATAATTTAGTTAAACGTTTAAGTAGGGTGTGTTATATGAAAATAACAATAAAAGAAATTGCAAAAGAGGCTGGAGTTTCAATAGCTACAGTTTCAATGATTTTAAATAACAAAGACCATAGTATAACTAATGCAACGCGTATAAGGGTATTAGAAATTGTTAAAAAACACAACTATATACCTAATGCAATGGCGGGAAGTTTAGTAACTCAAAAAACTCATCTTGTTGGTCTCATATTGCCCGATATTACAAATCCGTTTTTTCCAGGCATAGCAAGAGGTGCCGAGGATAAAGCAAATGAATCCGGGTACAGTATAATTTTTTGTAATTCTGATGACAAACTTGAAGTTGAAGAAAAATATATTGAAACATTAACTAAAAAAATGGCTGACGGTATCATTATTGCACACTCTTCCAATAGCGAAAAAATGTCCGAAATTCTTGAACGATGCAAAGTTCCAATTATTTTAATTGATAGGGATTTTTATTCAGAAAACATTCGTGGAAAAGTTTTGGTAGATAACTTAGAGGGTGCTCACAAAGGAGTAACTCACCTAATAAATAAAGGATACAAAAAAATAGCTTTTCTCTCAGGTTCTCTAAAAACAAAGACTGCTAAAGATAGATTAGATGGCTATAAACTTGCCTTAAAAGAAAGCAATATAAAGTATGATGAAAACTTAGTAAAGTTTGGTGAATATAAAATCGAATGGGGCAGAAATGGTGTCAAGGAATTGTTAAATGAAAACAAACTTATTGATGCAATATTTTGCGGAAATGATCTAATTGCTATTGGTGCAATGAAAGAACTAAAAGAAAAAGGTTATATAATTCCTAACGATATAGGGGTTATGGGTTTTGACGATATTTACTTAGCCGGTCTTGTAGAACCGTCTCTTACAACTATCAGGCAACCTAATTATAATATGGGCTATAAAGCTATGGAATTATTGTTAGATAACATAAACAATAAAGAAACAGATATTCATGATAAAGAAATAAAGACTATCACTCTAAAAACAGAGTTAATTATAAGAAATTCAATATAAATAAAAAGAGGGTATAACAATGAAAAAAGGAAAACTGCTCAATTCAGAAATTTCTTATGTTATAAGCAAAATGGGCCATACAGATTCACTTACAATTGGTGATTGTGGGCTTCCAATTCCTGATGGTGTTCAAAGAATAGATTTGGCGCTATGTAAAGGGATGCCAGAATTTATCCCGGTATTGAAAACAGTTCTTGATGAGCTTTTTATTGAAAAAATAATATTGGCCGAAGAAATAAAAAAAGAAAATTCCCAGTTGAATGATGAAATAGTACATATTATCAATGCCATAGAGGCTACTGAAAAGCGTAGAATAGAAATAGAATACGTTCCACACGTGGAATTTAAAACTATTACTTCAAATTCTAAAGCTATCATAAGGACTGGTGAATATAAATCCTATGCTAATATAATTTTAGTTTCCGGAGTAACTTTTTAGGTGGTGATTAAATGAAAGAAATTGCTGTTTCAATGAAACACATCACAAAGGAATTCTCTGGTGTCAAAGTATTGAAAGATGTAAGTTTTAATATTTATAAAGGTGATGTAATGGCTCTTGTCGGAGAAAACGGTGCCGGTAAATCCACCTTAATGAAAATATTGACTGGCGTATACTTGAAAACCGAAGGAGAGATATACCTAAATGGTGAATTGGTTAATTTCACTGATACATATTCTTCACAACAAGCGGGCATAGCGTTTATTCACCAAGAATTAAACTTAGTTAAGGACCTCTCCATTGGTGAAAATATTTATTTAGGTAGAGAACCTGTATCAGGAAGAAAAAGAATTCTTTGGGATAAATTATTTGATGATTCTTATTATTGGCTGAACAGATTGGGCTTAAACGAAAACCCAAGAACTTTAATAAAAGACATTAGTGTAGGCAAACAACAGTTAGTAGAAATAGCCAAAGCATTGTCACTTGATGCAAAAATTATTATCATGGATGAACCAACAGGTGCTTTAACACCATCAGAAACAGAAAAATTGTTTAGTGTAATCAATGATTTGAAAAACGAGGGTAAAAGCATTGTCTACATATCTCACAGACTGAAAGAAATATTTGAAATTTGCGGAGATGTAACAGTTCTAAGAGATGGTGAATTTATAGGGGAAAATTCAATCGAAAGTTTAACAGAAGATAAAGTAATTGAAATGATGGTTGGAAGAAAAATAAATGAACAATACCCAAGAATTGAAACAGAAATCGGTTCAGATATTTTGCAAATTGAAAATCTTACTAATGAATATATTAAAAACATTTCGTTTTCATTAAAACGAAAGGAAACTTTAGGAATTGCCGGTTTAATGGGTTCTTCACGTACAGAACTTATGAGAACAATATTTGGTATATATCCTTATAGCGGTAACATTTTAATAGATGGCAATACAGTTAACATACATTCGCCTTTAGAAGCGTTAAATAACGGTATTGCTTATGTTTCTGAAGACAGAAAGGCTAATGGTATTATAAATGAAATGAACGTTAAAGAAAACGTAACTTTGTCTTCATTAAAAAAATTTGAAGGAATATTAGGTTTAATTTATAAAAGAAAAGAAGAATCAACTACTGAGAATTATATCGATAAGCTGTCAATAAAGACTGCAGGTACAACTCAATTATTAAAATACCTAAGTGGTGGTAACCAACAAAAAGTTTCTATAGCAAAAAATCTTATTACCGAACCTAAAATTCTAATATTAGACGAACCCACAAGGGGTGTGGATGTTGGTGCAAAAAAAGAAATTTATGACTTAATAAATAAATTTAAAGAAGAAGGCATGAGCATAATAGTTGTATCATCCGACATACCCGAAATTTTGGGGATTTGTGACAGAATTATGGTGATGCACGAAGGAAGAATTTCAGGATTTTTAGACAATAGCGAAGCAACTCAAGAAGCTATTACGACATTGGCTGTTGGTAAAAGCAATAAGGATGGGAAGGATGTGTATAAACCATGAACAAGATAGCTAAAAAATTAATTAAAAACAAACCATTAATTGTACTATTAATTACTTGTATAATTGTTGCACTTCTTAATCCCAGATTTCTCACTTGGGGCAATATATTAACAGTCCTTCGACAAACATCTATTAATGCTGTAATAGCAACGGGAATGACATTTGCAATATTAATTGGTGGAATAGACTTATCAGTTGGTTCTATTTTAGGACTTTGCGGTGCATTAGCTGCCTCTATGGTTTCATCCGGTATGAATGTTTTTATGGTTTTAATTATTACACTTATACTGGGGACAGCCATAGGATTCATGAATGGTACACTTATAACCGCAGGTCGTTTACAACCATTTATTGCAACACTTGGTACTGTTACTTTGCTTAGAGGTATTATTCTTGTTTTCACCAAGGGCAGACCAATTAGCACAGGTAGCACAGCTTCAACAGAAGCATTTGGTACAATTGGAACAGGTTTTATTGGATCAATTCCAATTCCTGTATACATAATGATATTGGTGTTTATAATTGCTTACTATATTTTGAATCACACTCGTATTGGAAGATATATTTATGCTACCGGTTCTAACGAGGAAGCCACATTGTATTCAGGTATCAATACAAATAAGGTTAAATTATTTGTATATTCCGCATCAGGTATGATGGCTGCTTTAGCAGGAATACTCATAACTGCAAGATTAGGCTCGGCTCAACCAACTTCGGGAGTTGGCTATGAGCTTGACGCAATTGCTGCTGTTGTTTTAGGTGGTACCAGCATGGCCGGAGGAATTGGTACAATAGCAGGAACAGCAATAGGTGCTCTTATAATAGGTGTCTTAAACAATGCTCTTAATCTAATGCAAGTATCTTCTTATTACCAAGATGTTGCTAAAGGTATAGTTATTTTAATCGCTGTACTTCTTGATAGAAAACAAAAATTATCAAGATAAAAATAAAAATTAAAATTTTAATGGAGGGATTTTATGAAAAAATTTTTAAGCTTATTAGTTGTATCTCTTATGATACTATCCTTGTTTACAGGATGTAGTACAACAACAGCTAATAAAGACGAAAAGACCATTGGTTTAGCTATATCAACATTGAATAACCCATTCTTTGTTGACTTAGAAGCTGGCGCTAAGGCCAAAGCAGAAGAATTAGGTTTTAAACTTGTTACATTGGACTCACAGGATGATTCAGCAACAGAAATGTCAAATGTGGAAGACTTAATCAATCAAGGTGTAGATGTTATTATGATTAACCCAACAGACTCAGATGCAGTTAAAAGTGCTGTAGAGGCTGCTAATAAAGCAAATATCCCTGTTATAACTTTAGACAGAGGTGCAAATGGCGGTGAAGTAGTTTCTCATATTGCTTCAGACAACGTAGCCGGTGGAAAGCTTGCAGGCGAATATATCGTTGAACTATTAGGTGGAAAAGGAAAAGTTGTGGAGTTAGAAGGGATACCGGGAGCATCAGCAGCAAGAGACAGAGGTCAAGGATTTAATGATGCTATAAATGGTACTGATATCGAAGTAGTTGCAAAGCAAACTGCAAACTTTGACAGAGCTCAAGGATTAACCGTAATGGAAAACATATTGCAAGCACAGTCTGAAATAGATGCTGTATTTGCTCACAACGATGAAATGGCATTGGGAGCATTAGAAGCTGTTAAAGCTTCAGGTAGAGATATTCTTATAGTAGGCTTCGATGCTACAGATGATGCTAAAGCTGCAGTTGAAAGCGGTGAAATGGCTGCTACTGTTGAGCAACTTCCAAAAGAAATAGGCTCATTAGGTGTTCAAACAGCAGCAAAAATACTAAACAATGAAAAAGTTGAAAGCATGATACCTGTTGCTTTACAATTGGTAACTAAGAAGTAATAGCAAAAATCCTGCATTGCAGGATATAAAACTAAACGCCCTATTAGGGCGTTTTTTAAATATCAAGTATATTGTATATTAAGTTCTTTGTTTCTTCTTGATTAATTATATAAAAGGAAATACCGTTTATTGTTTTTGGTGCTCCAGGTAAAGTGTGAAAATTAATATCTTCTACAGAAATACCCACTGCACTAACTGCCAAAGATGTTGCTTCTGATAAAGCCACATCTGTTGATACATAAGGATATACTTCACTTACTACCTTTGGTAATCTAAATGTCAAAGCTTTTTTTATGGCTGATTTCACAAAACGCTGTTGCGCTTCAATTCTTCCTAAATCACCATCTGCATATCCTTGATATCCCTGATAGTTAGTTTTTCTGAATCTTAAGAATTCCATTGCTCTGTCGCCTTTAATCAGCTGTTTACCTGCTTCTATATTGATATCCAACGGTGGATCTGAATATGGGTCTGTATATCTCATATGGAAAGGTACATCAACCTCTACTCCTCCAACAGCATCAACAGCAGCTCTTACACCATCATAGTCCACTGTAACATATTTATCTATTTTTATTCCTGTTATTCCTAATATAATTTCGTTAAGTCCTTCTATACCTTTTACAGTATAAACAGAATTTATCTTATTGTTACCGCTGTTTCTGAATCCATCCCTTTCTATGTATGTATCTCTTGGGATTGATATGATATCAGCTGTCTTTGTCTTAGGATTATAGCTTGCAACCATTATAGTATCAGAACGTTTATGCTCTAAACCTAACAACAGTACATTAATTCTTTTTTCTTTATTGCTTATTATATTAAATATATCTGTAGCTTCTGCATTTGTGCCGTTATTGAATCCAGTCAACACAAATAATCCGCCGCTGACTATCAATGAAAAGCATATGAGCGAAGTGACAAAAACTTTAAAAAATTGCTTCACTTAATTTCCTCCAATCATATTACTTTTATATCATATCTGAGCCGAGTGCAGCGCAAGCTCGCTTGCATTGCCGAGGCGATGGTATGATATATCCATTATATGATAACACAATTTTGCTTTTTGTAAAGAATTCAAATATTAAGAATTTATGAAGATTGTTATAATTTTTCATTATAGCTTTTCTCAAAATCCATAATTGTTAAATCACTTTCCAAGTATCTTGCATATGTATAAATCACATCTGAAAGACGATTCACAAATTTTAGCAAAATATCACTAACCGGTTCTACTCTTTTTAGTGCTAATATTCTTCTTTCAGCTCTCCTGCAAATTGTTCTTGATACATGAAGTGCTGCAGCTGCTTTTGATGAACCAGGAACTATGAACTTATCTACACCTTTTATTTTTGGCAAATAATCATCAATAATTTTTTCTAATGCTAATATGTCTTCTTCTTTAATTTTGTACACATATTTTCCTTCTTCTACTGTAGCTAACTCACCTGCAACAAGAAATAATCTCATCTGTATTTTTTTTAATTTTTCAACTATTTCTTCATCTTCGATAAATTTCATAGCAAAACCTAATGATGAATTAAGCTCATCTACAGTACCGTAAGATTCTACTCTCATCGAATCCTTATCCACTCTTGTACCATCAAATAGCGATGTTTGACCCTTGTCGCCTGTTTTAGTATAAATTTTCATATATTCCTCCCTTTATCATAAAATTTTACTGATTTCATCTGAAATCCGACCGAATTCCTCAAGGCTTAAATTTTCGCCTCTAATACCCGGATCGATATTTGAATTTTCTAAAGCTTTTTTTATATCATCTTTTGAAATTTTAAGATTGTTGCTCAAACCATTTAATAATGTTTTTCTTCTCTGTCCAAAGGATGCTTTTATAACATCAAACATAAGTTTTTCATCATTAACCTTAATTTTAGGCTCACTTAGTATATCAAATTCTATAACTGCCGAATCAACTTTAGGTCTTGGCATAAAAACTGTATTAGGTACAATCATAGCAATATTTGTATTTGCTCTATATTGAACTGCTAAGGTTATAGCTCCATACTCTTTGCTTCCGGGTTTGGAATTTAAACGCTGAGCAACCTCTTTTTGTACCATTACAACTATTTTAGATACTTTGTAACCCTCTTCTAATATTTTCATAATTATAGGTGTAGTTATATAGTATGGTAAGTTTGCAACTATTTTTACATTAAGACCGTCAAATTCTTCCTCTATTAACTTATTCACATCAACCTTCATAAAGTCATCGTAAATAATTTTAATATTATCAAAATTTAATGTCTCCTTGTGTACATCAATTAAGCTCTTATCTACTTCAACAGCTACAACCTTTTTAGCTTTGCTGCACAGAATTTGGGTAAGCGTACCAAAACCCGGACCTATCTCTAATACTCCTGAATTTTCATCTAACTCTGCTGTATCAGCTATGTTATTAATGATATTTCCATCAATTAGAAAGTTCTGTCCTAAGCTCTTGCTAAATTTAAATCCATACTTATCAAGTATATACTTCATTACCTTTGGTGAATATAGTCTTTTATCATCCATTAATTATCTATTCCTCATTATTATCAACTTTTATTATTGCATTTTCTAATTCTTCTCTGGTAATACCGAAGGAGTTCAATCTTTTTAGAAATTGCTTTGCGCTACAATGCCCTATGGCAAGCTCATCACCAAGAAGTGCTCTGCGTTTTGAAGCATTTTCATTGCCTACTAGACCATAATAAACCATGTCACTATTAGTAAACTCTATTACATTGTCTAAATTTTCAGCTCTTGCATTTTTTAGTGCTTCACGAATAACCTCAGGAGATGCATTTTCCACACCTATATCGCCTTGTTTTTCGGCCTTGCTTCTTGATATGTATGCATGTTTACAGTTTTCTATTTCTGCTGACAGGATATTGCGGATTTTTTTACCCGGGAAATCTGGGTCTGTCAATATAATTATTCCTCTATTTTCAGAAGCTTTTTTTATTATTTTTATTATATCTTCGTTTATACCTAGTCCGCTGGTAGCTATTACCTCTGCATCCACTGCTTTTTTTACAGCTGATATATCAGACTTTCCTTCAACAACTATTATTTCTTTTATCATAATACCTCTTAAATTATGCTCCTGTTAGCATGTTCCAGCAATGATTTAATTTTTGTAACCATTAAATCAACCGCTACTAAATTATTACCGCCTTCAGTGACAATAATATCTGCATACTTCTTGCTTGTTTCTATAAATTGTTCATGAGCAGGCCTAACTGTGCTCATATATTGATTAATTATAGAATCTAAACTTCTTGATCTTTCATTCATATCTCTTATAATTCTTCTTAAGATCCTAATATCAGCATCAGTATCTACATATATTTTTATATCTAACAAATCTCTAATTCTTTCTTCATAAAAAATCAGTAAACCTTCAACTATGATAATTTCCTTTGGTACAGTTGTAATTGTTTCCGTTTTTCTGTTGTGTATTCCATAGTCATATATAGGCTTTTGAATTGTATTTCCCTTTTTTAATTCCTTTATGTGCTCAACAAACAAATCTGTGTCAAAAGCAAATGGATGATCATAGTTAGTTTTACATCTTTGCTCATATGTTAAATTACTTTGATCCTTATAATAAGCATCATGCTCCATTATTGCTATACTTTTTTCCGGTACTTCAGCATTTATTCTATTAACAATTGTTGTTTTTCCGGAGCCACTGCCTCCACATACTCCAATAAAAATAGGTTGCATCATAATTTCCTCTCAAATATTGTTTTCTATTTACAATATACACTATTTTTTGCAGTTTGCATACAAGAAAAAGGAAAAAACCAATATGATTTTTTCCCTTTTCTTCTTACTTAATGATATTTTACTCTAAAATATAAACTTTTACCGGTCTGATTCCAAACCAATAGCAATCTGTGCCATCTTCCATAAACAAGTCAATTCTGTTACCCTTGATTGCTCCACCTGTATCAAGTGCTGTTGCGAAACCATAGTCAGGACTGCCATCTGTAGAAGCTACGTAAAGCTTCGTTCCAAGAGGTATAACTTTTGGGTCTACTGCAACTGTTCCTGGCTGAGCTTTTGTGCCAGATGCGGTTATACCGTAGTAGGGATCGCCAGGTCTTTTACCTGTACTTTCAAAAGATAAATCATATGCAGTTGCAATCATATCGAATTCTTCTTTAAATCTGAATCCGCCTCTTGAGGTTGCAACAGTGTTTTTCTTTGTTCCTACTTCGATAATTTCATCAACAGGATCTATGTACACTATTTCTTCTTCTAATGTTCTTAATACCATTAATCCATCAATATAACATTCTTGATATACTGACTTCTTCATACCATCAGATCCTTGTTGGATTACTTGTTTATAGTCTTCATATTTATTGTCATTATATAATATTTTTGTATCATGCTCTACTTTACTTCTGTCAATATCATACTTTAATTCCTTTAATGGAGGTTTTGCTTCTACATCTTCTTCTTTAAATATACTTGCAAAAACACTGTATTTAGAGTTTCCTACATTACTATCATTAGTTACAATAAAGCTCATTACTAAAATTGTTACAATTATAAATGGGTATATTTTTTTCATATTACCACCAACCTTTAATATTATCCAAAATTGACCATCCCTGTCAATTAAAGGTATAAATTTTTGCTCAGAAAAATTTACTTTTTGCATAAGTATAAACTCATACATTATTGGCAATCCTTTTGCAAAATCCCATAATTTTTTGCACAAGACGTATTATAACCCGAATGTAAAAAAAACGCAAGCTTTTTTTAACTAAAATGTCATTTTTATATTAGTTCTTTTATTTATATGTAGTTTTCCTGGGATTTTCATGTAAATTTTTCTGTAAATTATACTTATTATTAGCAATATATAAAAAAATATACCATATTAATCTATAAAAAACAGAGAATGCCTTTTCAGGTGCATTCTCTGCATACTTTATAAAAATATCTATTTTTATTTATATTTTTGTATAATTAAAGTTTTTCTTTTCTTCATACAATTCTTTCATTATTTTTTCAAACAGAACTCCTTCTGAGCTTGGTGTTTTTGCTTCATAGGTAGTTAATACAGCTTTTGATACAAATATAGAAGCATATTCCATTGCTTCCGGCAAAGAACTTCCTTTCAATAAGTATCCTATAAATAAAGAGGTATATAAATCACCTGTCCCAGGATATCTCTTGTTGACAAAATCAAATGGAACTTTATAGAACTGATCATTTTCTTTATCGTAGCATCCATTTATATGCTCACCTTCTTCAGTTATGACTCCTGTTATCACTGAAACTTTTGGTCCCATATCACAAAGACGTTTTAAATATTCTTTGAGTTTTTCAATATCAATCTTTTCACAGATATATTCTTCACCTAATAGAATTTCTGCCTCTGTTAAATTTGGTGTTATAATGTCTGCAACACTAACAAGAGTATTCATCTTTTCTACCATTTGCTTAGTATAAGTTTGATATATTATACCGTGATCCCCCATAACCGGATCAACTACTATCAAAGGAGCATTGACTTTTTTTACTCTTTTAATTATGTTTTCCATTATATCTATTTGTTTTTCAGAACCAATAAATCCACTATATATGCAATCAAAAGTTGCATTATTTTTTTCCCACATACTAAAATACTCTTCCATGTGGTCAGTAAAATCAAAAAAATAAAAATCCTTAAATTCTGAATGGCTACTAAGCAATGCAGTTGGAAGAGGACATACTTGACAGCCTAATGCTGACATAATTGGCATTATAACTGTCATAGAACATCTTCCTATGCCTGACATGTCATGAATAGCTGCAACCTTTGGGATGTTATGCATAATTCTCTCCTTGCTTTTAATTATACATATATTATAAAACTATCTGTGTCTTTCAAAAGGTACAGAACTATATAAATCAGCAATGACAGATTTGTGACAAAAAATAAAGATAACTCCTTTTGAAGCCATCTTTATATTAAGTAAAGTGTATATTATACTCTTTACAAGGGGGGCTAAACTATTTTAGAGGGGTTGACATTATTATTTTGTTGTGATAATCTATCAAGAATAATTATACGTACGAAAAGGAGATATAAAATGGCGAATATAATCAATGAGCCGTCCAGAACTTTTGGAGAATTTTTACTTTTACCAAATTTGACAACAAAGGATTGTGTCGTTGAAAATGTTGATTTAAAAACACCTATTTGCAGATTTAACAAAGGTGAAGAACCAGAATTAATGTTAAATATACCTTTTTCTTCTGCAATCATGCAGTCTGTTTCTGATAACAACATGGCTATAGCACTTGCAAAAAACGGCGGAATTTCATTTATATATTGTTCACAATCAATAGAAAGCGAAGCTGAAATGGTTCGCAAAGTTAAAAAATATAAAGCAGGCTTTGTTATAAGTGATTCAAACCTTACTCCTGAACATACGTTAAACGATGTTCTTGAATTAAAGGCAAGAACCGGACATTCAACAATGGCCATAACAGAGGATGGTTCTTCTGATGGTAAATTATTAGGTATTGTAACAGGTAGAGATTACAGAATAACAAGAGATCCTTTAGATAAAAAAGTAAGAGATTTTATGACTCCCGGAGATCAACTGATAGTTGGTAAAGAAGGAATTACGCTTTCTGAAGCAAATGATATTATTTGGCAACATAAGTTAAATTCCCTTCCGATTGTTGATGAAGATTTTAACTTAGTATACATGGTTTTCAGAAAAGACTATTCCGAAGATAAGGAAAATCCTCGTTCACTATTAGATGAACAGAAAAGATACGTTGTTGGTGCCGGAATCAACTCAAGAGACTATAAGGAAAGAGTTCCTGCTTTAGTAGAAGCAGGTGCAGATATACTTTGCATTGACTCATCTGAAGGCTTTAGCGAATGGCAATCTGATACAATTAAATGGATAAAGAGCAAATATGGCGATAGCGTAAAAGTTGGCGCAGGAAATGTTGTTGAAAAAGACGGATTTAATTATTTGGCAGATGCAGGTGCTGACTTTATAAAGGTTGGTATCGGTGGAGGATCAATCTGTATTACAAGGGAACAAAAAGGTATAGGAAGGGGTCAAGCATCAGCTGTATTAGATGTTGCTAAAGCTCGTGATGAATACTATAAAAAGAATGGAGTTTATGTTCCAATTTGTTCTGATGGTGGTATTGTTTTAGATTATCATATTACTTTAGCTTTAGCAATGGGTGCTGATTTCGTTAAGCTCGGAAGATATTTTGCAGGCTTTGATGAAAGTCCTACTGCAAAAATAAAATATGGTAATGGATATGTTAAAGAATATTGGGGTGAGGGCTCTAATAGGGCAAGAAACTGGGCAAGATATGATTTAGGAGGAAAAGCCGGACTTCAATTTGAAGAAGGTGTTGATTCTTATGTACCATATGCTGGTAAGCTTGATGATGGTCTTGGCTCTACACTTCACAAAATTAAATCTACAATGTGTAACTGCGGTGCAAAAACAATAAAAGAATTACAACAAAACGTAAAATTGACTGTTGTTTCATCTACTTCCTTAACCGAAGGTGGAGCACATGATGTTATACTAAAAAATCAGTAAATATATTTATATATAATTATAAAAAAAAGACAGCTAACGCTGTCTTTAATTTTTATTCTTCGTCTTCTTCGTCAAACAATTCATCCATTTCTGCTTCGTCTAATATTTCATCAAATGCTTTTGTTACTTCTTCATATTCATCATCTGATTCAATACTTAATAGCTCAAAGCTTCCATCTTCATATTCTTTGAAACCATATAGAAAAACTTCGCCTTCTTCTTCTTCACTTTCTAAAGGCAATAAAGCTATATAATCCTTATCTTTAACCGGGAATATAGCAATTATAGCACACTCAATTTCAGTGCCATCTTCAAGTGTAATAGTCATTATATCGTCTTCATGTCCACATTCGCATCCGCATTCATCATGTTCATGTTCATGATCATCACAACCACAGCCACATCCGCAGCCAAATTCTTTATCATCACTCATATTATTTACTTCCTTTTAATATATTTATCCAAACATAGATAGTTATTTAAACTGTAACAGAATAACAAATAAAATGCAATACGAAATTTGTATTTTATTTAATCTTTACAATATTTTGCATTTAGGCTATAATAATCAATGATATCGGGATGTAGCGCAGTTTGGTAGCGCACTAGCATGGGGTGTTAGGGGCCGCAGGTTCGAATCCTGTCATCCCGATTAAAAAAAGCGGCATAAGCCGCTTTTATTTATTACAACTTCTTACAATATTTTTTGCAAACTCTTTTGCTTTTTCATTTATGTTTTCAACTTGTTCTATATCTCCTATATCATTGGCCGTTGCCAACAAAGCAAAACTTGGCGGTAATATAAATGTTTTATTAATGTTAATTGCACTTATGAGCTGTTGAGCTATAATATCACTACCGCTAAAGCCTGATACTATTATAGAGTATATGTATTTATCATAGAATTTAACACTTCGAAATAAGGCAGTAAGTCGGTTGATTGTTGCTGATAAGTTAGCGCTTATAGTATCATTGTAATTTGGGCAAAGCATTATCAGTATGTCACAATCAATAATTGCTGGATATACTTCCTCAACCATTATACCGCCATAGAAACAGTTATGGCTTTGAGAATAGTGCTTGCATGCCTTGTATGAGCATGCCTTACAATCTTTTACAGAGCCATTTTCTATATGTATTTCATTTATACTGCAACCTTCTAAATTCTCCTTTACTTTTTGCCAAAGCGACAATGTATTTGAAGTTTTATAATTGCTTGCATGCAAAACTAAAATTTTGGGTTTAGTTAATTCTACCGGTTTAAAATTAATTAATTTTTCTACTGTATTTTTGCTATCATTTAAACAAATTTCCTCTAAAGTTAAATTCGGAAACAATTTTTGTTGAGTTTTAAAATTTCTCAATGTACCTGCCGCTTCACATAATGGTCTCCCGGGAAATGTGCAACCTGCCATGTTACAGTACAATATGGTTTTACGTGCTACATCCCTTGTATGAAGTTCATTGTTTGAGTTAATCAATATGCTTGCAACTGAATTTTGCATAAATGATTTTCCTGATAATTTTATTTTTTCAAGCATTTTACAAAGCTCTATGTTTATTCCCGTATCACCTAACTCTATGACAAACAAAATTTTTCTGTTATGTAAATTATCAATTGTTTCAAACGATTTCAATACTTCGCATTCAGTACCCTTTGTTGAGTATTCAATCATGTTATTAAGTCTCTCTGATATATTCCCCGGTATTATCAATAATAACTTTTCCATAATTACACCCCCAATTTGATGAGCTTATGCTCAGAATAACAGCAAATTATTATATGTATATTTTATTCTTTCAAATAATTTATCAGGCATATTGATTTTTTCTATTTCTAAACCTGAAGGTAAATTTCTATTTTTTGTTCCCATATACACGCCTGCTAAATAGTTAGAACTGTAATGCCATTCACCTTTTAGTGTGTAAATAATTGATATTGCTCCCGATGATAAAGCTGGTGCAATATATGGCTTAAAACCTGTTTTTCTAACTTGTAGGTTTGCTTCAACAGTTAATTTCGTAAGTTCTTTTGATAGTTTATCATCATAATCAACAATACTATTTGCAATGATTAAATCATTTCCATGAGGACCAAAAGCCCTTCCCTCTTTTAAATACATAGCATACTGGTTGTTCTTTTTAGCATAATACATTGCTCTTGCATTCATTACACCAAGACCATATCCCTTTATTTGTTCCGGCAATAGAATTCCTTTACTTTCTTTTAGAACTGTTGCGCACAAAGGGTCTACAGGGTCAGAAACAACAGCAAATATTCCTTTAAAATTATTTTCTGCTGCCATAACTGCATATTCTTTTATGAGTTTAGCATTTTCTTCAAATTGAATCATGCGCACGTCTACATTTTCAACTCCAACAGCGGGAACTCCCTTTGAAGCACAAAATACAAACATATCGCAGTCAAAAAGCTCATCCTTAGAAATTCCATGAACCTCAGGAAGTGAATCATGCTCAAAAGGAAATGATGTTTGATTCATTTCATATTCATATCTATGTATTTTTTCAGGGCTTCTGTCGTATATTCCAATTGACTTAACTATATCTCCCCCAAGAAGTTTTAGTCCTGTTAAAAGCGTGCTGCCTACATCTCCCAACGCAAGAATATTAACTGTTTTTTTGCTAATTTCCTCAAAGTTCAATCTTTCCTCATAATTTTCATAGGATGTATTAACTGCTTTTACTTTTCTGTCACCTATTAAATCAATTATATTTGTTGGAACTTCTTTATTTTCTTCTTTTAACTTCAATAAATCAAGAGTTTCTTCCTTAACAAACAAATCTGATATATGTGACAATGCATAAGAACCTTTAGATGTTTTTTTATCTGATTTATATAAAAAATATAATTCGTTGATGCCTAAAGGAATGTTATTTACTTTTGGATAATTATATCTATCTTCATATGAAAATAAATATTTATCTTTATATAAATAATAAAACATTATTTTATAATCCTTTCAAGTTTAACTAAATTCTCTATGCAAACGTCCATATAGCTTGATGCTTCTTTGTTTAAATCATAAGATATGTTGTCACCTAAATATGGCATCCTTGGGGAAATCAAAACCTCTCCCAGTCTTTTTAGCGTGAGCTTCTTTTCATACAACTCCTGATATTCATCCTCTAATGCCTGAAGTATCAACCTTGCATTTGTTAAACTTACCATAGATAAGTTGTAGATAGCTTCCTTAGATGCTTGATTTACATACATAGGTGAATAAAACGGAAGTATTAAATTTATAGATGGTATCAAGTTAAATGATTGACCGTTTTGCCACATACCATCTCCACCTAAAAATGGATACATAAGATTTTCATTAAACCATATTCTTAAGTTAGGTATAAAATATGCACAATCTGCATCTCTTCCTTGTATATCCATTAAATCCTTGCCTCTGCCTGACATTATACCCACAATAATTTTTATAACTTCGATATTATACCTTTTGAAAATAGGATCAATTTCTTTTATTCTATATCCTTTGTGAAGTAAATCATCAACTAAAATAACAGGTTTATCAAATGATTTGATTGTATTGACCTGAATTTCAATAGGTGAATAATTGGGATATTCAGTAATTTTAAAACTCTTAGCATCTGTGGAATATACCTTCTCTGTATGGAGAGACTTTGTAACCGTATTTGGCACTACCATTCCTTTTAATATATTACCAAAAGGAACACACATGTTTTCTCCTAATACTCTTTGTGGCTGCATTTCATTGCTTACATTATTGATGCTACATATTTTATTTATTAATATTTGATTTATCATATCATTATCAATAGACAAAACTAATGAACCCGGATACAGTTCGGTCATTGATTTTTGAAGTTTCTTTCTTGCATATTCAATTGCTTCATGGATTTTAGGATTATCATTTAAAGGTTCTTTTATAAAACTCTTCATATTTAATGTTAAGCAAATAGGGAATTTCATATCTATTGCATAAATTGTTCTACTATCGTCATTTATTTTTCTGAATCCTTGAAGCTCTAATGTTTCTATAACTGAATCTGTGTTATTGTTCGACATTATATTATGATACAATGCATATGTAAAATCATTTTTCAAACAATAAGCTAAAGTTTCAGTTAAAATTATTTGCTCCATGTTGTTGTATATTTTGCTGGGGTTAATAAATATACCATCTATAATGATAATTCTACCCGCTGTTTTTTCTCTTACATAATTTGCAATATACTGACTTTGGAACTCACCGTAAACTTCAGATGAACCAATTTTATGAAAAGCTGAAAATCCTAATAATTTATTAGAATTTTTACCATCTCTTATTACCATTAACTTAATATTTTTAGATATAAGCTTTTCTCCTATATTTTCATACAAATTTGTATGCATAAAAATATAGTGACCAATCTCATCAACGATATTTTTACTTATATCTTCAATTACTTCAATTGTAAATGGTTTAGATTTTAATACACCCTTATCTAATGGTTCTCTTGTATATATATTTTTATCATATATAAAGCTCTGAGCAAGAGGGTCTATAAGATTTGATATATCTCTGTTGTTATCAATATTATCTCTTATTTGAGTAGAGCTTATGTCTTCAAGGTACAACGGCAACTTAAGTTCTACAAGGGAACCTTTTATTCGGTTTTTAGCTTCTTCTGCTTTTTTAACAGAAGCTGATGACATATCATCC
>JAEZGU010000224.1 GCA_023416855.1 Bacillota bacterium | reverse complement strand
ATCTTATACTGCGGAGTGTTACTCATGTTCAATCTTCCCAAACTTCCAGTCCAATAGAACCAACCCTCTCTTACGAGTAATAAGCATTAATATTATGTGATTAAAAGAATTTATTATTCAAAAATTTTTAAATTACTAAATATTTCAAGATTAATTGGACAAAATCATTTTTGTATTGTAATTAATGTCAAAAAGGTGTATAATTTAAAGGATTTTGAATATTTACGGAGGATTTTATGAAAAAAATACTTGCCGTCTTAGTGATATTAGCTGCAGCAGTGACTTATTTTTTTGTTAATAATTATATAAATGATAATTTACAGGCAGTTGACAGTACTGACGATACTAAAATTGTTGTGGAAATACCTTCAGGTAGCTCAACAAATCATATAGCTGAAATACTAATAGAGAATGAGTTAATTAAAGATACACGTATTTTTAAATATTATGCCAAAAAAACTGAAGCAGATTCTAAATTAAAAGCAGGAAGCTTTATACTATCTAAAGACATGAATGTAGATGAGCTTTTAAATGCGTTAATAACCGGTGGAAGTTCAGGCAATACTTTAAATATTACTATTATAGAAGGTTTAACACTTCAAGAAACTGCAGAAGCGATTTCTGAACAAATGGATTTAAATTATGAAAAATTAATTGAAACAATGAACAATGTTCAATTGTTTAGAGATAATTATGAATTTTTAAAAGATAATCCAAGCATTGATAATCTTCAAGGATATCTATTGCCTGAAACATATAATGTTTACGCAAACTCAAACGAAGAAGATATTGTTAAATTTCTTTTGTCTCAATTTGATAAATTCTATGTTGACGAAATTAAACCAAGATTGAATAACAGTAAGCTAAGCTTCGAAGAAGTTATTAATCTTGCAAGCATTGTTGAAAAGGAAGCATTACTAGATGAAGAGAGAGATGAGGTTGCAGCAGTATTCTTAAATAGAATAGATATTAATATGAAGCTTCAATCTTGTGCAACAGTAAATTATGCACATGGTGAGTGGAAGGAAAGATTAACCTATGAGGATATAGCCATTGATTCGCCTTACAACACATACGTAGTTGAAGGCTTACCTCCAACTCCTATTAATTCACCTGGTAAGGTTTCAATTATATCTTCACTTGAACCGGCTGACGTTGATTATTTGTTCTTTGTGGCAAAGGGAGATGGCTCTCATTATTTTTCAAAGACATATGATGAACATATAAATGCGGCAAATGAGTATTTAGATTAAAGGAAAATTATGGATAATATTAATAGAGAGTATATTGACAGCTATATAAATTCCCTTATCTTAGATGATGATGAGAAGCTTGAAGCATTTAGAAAAGAGTGTGAAGAAAGAAGTCTTCCAATTATACACAAAGAGGTTGGGCAATTTATTAAGCTTATGATAAAACAAGCAAATGTAAAAAATATAATAGAAATAGGCACAAATGTAGGTTATTCTTCAATATTTTTTAGTCATGTTATGGATTTTGAAGGCAAAGTTGTAACAATTGAAAGAAGTGAGAAATTTTATGAAGAAGCGTTAAACAATATTAACAGCTTTAATCTTGCTAAAAATATTGAAGTCCATTTTGGTGATGCCACAGAAATATTAGATAAAATAGATTGCAGCTTTGATATGGCATTTATTGATGCTGCTAAAAGCTATTATAAGGTGTTTTTTGATAAATGTTATGAGAAGATGAAGTCAGGAGGAATAATTATATCTGATAATGTTTTGTATCAAGGTATGATTGCTTCTGATGAGTTAGTTGTAAGAAGGAAGAAAACATTAGTTAGAAATTTAAGAAATTATTTAGAATATATATCACATGATGACAGATTTATTACTTCTGTTCTCCCCTTAGGAGACGGATTGGCAGTTACATTGATAAAATAAAGGAGAAAGTATGTTACCAAAATTATTAGCACCTGCAGGAAATATGGATAAGTTAATAATGGCTGTCCATTATGGAGCAGATGAAATATATTTTGCCGGTAAATCTATGGGAATGAGAGCAGCCGGTAAGAATTTTTCTAATAAGGAATTAGAAGAGGGGATTGAATATTGCCATAAGCATGGAAGAAAATCAAATATTACTGTAAATATAACTCCTCACAATGATGATTTAAAAGGTGTTGAAGAATATTTAAAATATCTATATAAAATAGGAGCTGATGCATTAATAGTAGCAGATCCAGGGCTTATAGAGATAATTAAAGAAACAATTCCTGAAATGAAAATTCATTTGTCTACACAGGCAAATACAATAAATTATAGAGCGGCAAACTTCTGGTATAAACAGGGTGTAAAAAGAATTGTTTTAGCTCGTGAATTATCATTTAAGGAAATAGAAGAAATAGTTAAAAATACACCTGATGATATGGAATTTGAAACATTCGTACATGGTGCTATGTGTATTTCTCATTCAGGTAGATGCTTATTAAGTAGCTATATGACAGGCAGGTCTGCAAATAAAGGAGATTGTGCCCAAGTTTGCAGATGGAAATTTAACTTGGTAGAAGAAAAAAGACCGGGCGAATTTTATCCTATAGAAGAAGATGATGAAGGAACATTCATTATGAACTCTAAGGATATGTGCATGGTTGAGCACTTAGAGAAATTTAAGGAAATAGGCATTAAGGCTTTAAAAATTGAAGGTAGAAACAAAAGTGAATATTATACAGCAATTGCTGTTCGTTCATATAGAAATGCTTTAGATGAGTTAAATAAGCCTATTGAGGAAAGAAATACAACTTACTGGAAGGAAGAGCTTGAAAAATCATCACACAGAGATTTTTCATATGGTTTCTTTTTTGGCAACCCATATCAGGATGGACAGCTGTATACAAGTAGTAGCTATATTAGAACTTATGATGTTGTAGGCATTATTAGATCTTATGATAAAGAAACTAAAACAGCTTTAGTAGAACAAAGAAACAAATTCGTTGAAGGTGATATATTAGAGTGCTTTGGACCTAAGGGCAGACATTTCGAAGTTGTTGCAAAAAACATGCATGATGAGAAGGGCAATAAAATTGACTCAGCGCCACATCCACAACAGATGATTAAACTTGAAATAGATGAAGAAGTAGAACCATATTTTATATTAAGAAAAAAAGTAGATTAAAAATTAAGGACGATTCGTTTTTGCATATTAAACCAATCGCCCTTTTTCAATCTTAAGCGCTAAAACAAAATCTTTGAAATAGAATGAGAAGTATTGTAAAATACATATAATAGTAGGGATAAGGCGGTGTGAAAAGTGAGCTATGGCAATAAACTGTTCTATAGCAGGGATATATATAATTTAAAGGATACAGATGAACTGTTTTTTCGCGCAATTGTTGAAAATGTTAAGCATCACATAAATAAATGTTCAGATTATGAAATGATACTGAAACAACATGGCTTTTCTATAAATCAGCTTAAATCCATAAATGATATTTATAAAATCCCAGTCTTACCAACTCTTTTTTTGAAAAATCATACCCTTTATTCTACCCAGTCAGAGCATCTCATGTTTAAATCCACCACTTCAGGTACAAGTGGTAAGGTTAGTGAAATGGCACTTGATTTACCTTCTTCGTGGCGTGGCTTAGGTATGATACTTGGTACGTTCCTTACACATAGACTGCTTTCATTACATCCTACTAATTATATAGTTTTAGGATATGAACCAGCTAAAAGAAATAAAATGGGCGCGGTTAAAACTGCTTATGCTGTTACATATACAGCCCCGGCTATTCATAGGGAATATGCCTTGAAGGATACAGGAACTGATTATGTACTTAATATGGAAGGAATTAAAAATGCTCTGATAAAGTATGAAAAAATGGGATTACCAGTGAGATTTATGGGCTTTCCTGCATATTTTATGTTTTTATTAAAGGAGCTTAATGAATCGGGCATCAAGCTTAAGCTTCATCCTAAATCACTCATTTTATTGGCAGGTGGCTGGAAGAGCTTTTTTGCTGAGCAGGTGGATAAGCCTACCTTGTATGCTATGTCAGAGAAAACATTGGGTCTTGGTGGAAATAGAATAAGAGAATTCTTTGGAGCTGTAGAGCATCCAATTTCTTATTTCGATTGTCCTAACCATCATTTTCATGTTCCCATATATTCGAGAGTAATAATCAGAGATTTAAATATGAATCCTGTAGATTATGGAGTTCCCGGTATGTTAAATTTAATTACTCCTATGATGACAAGCATGCCCTTTACAAGTGTTATGACAGATGATTTAGCCATAATGCATCCTGGAGAGGAATGCGGGTGTGACAACACTTCACCATATTTTGAAATATTGGGACGTGTAGGGCTTGCAGATATAAAAACATGTGCTGCAAATGCTTCAGAGCTTTTAGATATAAAGAAAGGTGGTGCAGTATGAATTTAGTAAATGGCCAAATTTTAGATACTAAAGAATGCGATGAAGTAATGAAAAATCTTGAAAAGCATATTTTAAATACTCTAAGTAAGAGAACTCTTAATGTTGAAACAGTAATTTCTGCTTGTGACAAGGTAGTTAACACCCTTGATGATGCCGAGTATTTGAATTTTATGAGAGAGTTAGACATAGATGAAACTTTGGGGAAGATGTATATAGATGAATTAAAGCATGCATTTAGCAGAGAAAGTCTAATGAATCGTATGAAAATAGAATTAGGCGATAACTTTTCTGAAATTGTTACATATACACCTGAAAATAAGGACTATACCGTAAAAAGTCAAATTTTACCCTTAGGCGTATTGCTGCATGTGGCTGCAGGAAATGTTGACGGATTGCCTGCGTTTAGTGTAATTGAGGGCTTGCTTACAGGAAATATAAATATTTTAAAGTTGCCTGCAGCAGAGGGTGGTATATCTGTTAGTATACTACTTGAGCTAATAAAGGCTGAGCCTGTTTTAGCAGAATATATTTATGTTTTTGATTATTCATCAAAGGATATAGAGCATGTAGAAATGCTTATTTCTGTTTCTGATGCAGTTATCGTTTGGGGAGGTAAGGAAGCAGTATCTGCTTTCAGAAAGATGATTCCTCCTAATATAAAGATGATTGAATGGGGTCATAAAATAAGCTTTGCATATGTTACGAAAAATGGAATAACTACAGAAAACCTTGAAGGGCTTGCCAAAAACATTGCTGCTACGGGGCAACTGTTGTGTAGTTCTATACAGGGAATATTTGTGGATACAGACAATATGGAAGAAGTATATGAATTTTGCAATCAGTTTTTACCGATATTGAATAAGGAAATAGCTAAATCCTCTGTGAAAACCGGAATAGGCATACAGTCTCAAGTTGCACTTAGATTGTATACAGAGGAGCTTGAAGCTATTTATAATAATAACAAAATATTTAGAGGTGAAAATTGTAGTCTGATAGCCTATGCAAATAAAGAAATGGATACATCAATTCAGTTTGGCAATGCATGGGTTAGACCATTGCCTCATTCTGAAATGCTATCTGTATTACGTCCATATAAAAATTATCTTCAAACTGTTGGGCTTATATGTGATCCTACTGAAGAACAGCTTCTTAAAGATATGCTTTTCAAAACAGGAGTTGTTAGAGTTTGTAAAGGAGAAAATATGTCCATAGATTATAATGGTATGCCTCATGACGGTGAATATCCTTTAAGAAGATATACAAAAATAGTACATACTGAAAATATAATTTAACAATAGACTGGACACGGGGACGTTTTGTCTGTGTCCAGTCTATTGTTTTATGTACCTACGTTTGATACTAAAGCGTCATAAAGTTTTTTTAATGCCTTTTTTTCTATTCTTGACACATATGAACGGGAAATACCAAGAAGCTTTGCTATTTCTCTTTGAGTTTTATGTTCTTGATTTCTTATACCGTATCGCATTTCTATTATTGTTTTTTCTCTTTTTTGTAGAGTTTTATCTAAAATTTCATCTAAAGCTTTTATTTTTTCTTCTTTATCTAATCTACCTATTATTTCTTCGCCTTCATATTTTATTATGTCAATAAGATAAATATTATTTCCTTCTTTATCAGTTCCCAAAGGTCCTTGTAAAGAAATTTCTTTTTTTAGTTTTTTATCGCTTCTAATTGTCATTAATACTTCGTTGTCTATGCATTTTGCAGCATATGTAGCAAGCCGTATACCTTTATTGTCATCAAATGTTGACACAGCTTTTATTAGACCGATCGTACCAATAGATATTAAATCCTCCTGATCAATGCCAACTGTTTTATATTTTTTTATAACATGGGCAACTAATCTCAGATTTCGTTCTACAAGTATATTTCGCGCTTCCATGTCTCCTTCTTTCGATCTCTGAATTAATTCAAATTCTTCTTCTTTGCCTAAGGGCTGTGGAAAGGAACTCCCATTAGTTATGTAACCGAAAATAAAAATAGATAGTGGAAATAAAAACTGCAATAAATTTTCAATCAAAAAACCACCCCCCGGAGTTATACATTATATGCAAGCTTTTTAAAATATTGTTTGTACATATTTAAATAAATAAAATAAAAATATTCGTTGGGAAATACATAAAATTTGATAAAATTCGACTTTTCCCGTTTAATAAACGTGGGGAAATTATGTCCCCACGTTAACCTAATTATCTTTTGCTAATATTATTTCTTGGATTGTTGTTGTTCATGTTGTTCTGTTGATTATTATTCATGCCATTGCAGTTCATACGTCTCATTAAATCCATAAGCTGTTCACAAGTCATTTGTTCAGGCATTTGAGGCATACCTGGCATCGACGGCATAGTAGGTGTTTGCGGAGCAGCTGGTGTTGGTGGTGTGCTTGGTCTTTGTGGTGTACCATTTTGTGGCATACTTGGCATTTGTGGCATACCCGGCATGCTTGGC
>JAEZGU010000212.1 GCA_023416855.1 Bacillota bacterium | reverse complement strand
CCGTTAACAAAGCATAAATAGCAACTACTGTTTTTCCTGAACCTACATCGCCTTGTACCAATCTGTTCATTGGTTTTTCTAAGCTCATGTCTTTTTTAATTTCTTCTATAACCTTAAGCTGTGCATTAGTAAGCTTATAAGGTATAGACCTTATAAGCTTTTCTGAATAATCTGTATTTAATAATTTGATACCTGCAGAACTATTTGTTAAATTACCTTTTATAGACATGAGTCCCAACTGCATAATAAGCAGCTTTTCAAAAGCAATTGTTCTTTTAGATATTTTATATTTTCTACCATTATCGGGAAAATGCAAATTTTTAATAGCATTTTTTCTGTTAGTTAATTTATATTCAGCACATATATTACAAGGAATTATATCTTCTATTTTGTCATAGTAATTCCTTAATGCTTCCATTGTTAACTTTGTAAGTTCATTGTTTGTTAGTCCATAGGTCAAACCATATACTGGTGTTATTTTATTTGCTTTCCAATCATTTTCACAAAGCTCTATCTCCGGATTAACCATTTCGTATTTTCCGTAAGCTGCTTTGACTGTTCCAAAAATATAATAATATTCACCAACAAACAATTTGTCCATTAAAAAATCTTGATTAAAAAATGTTACAGTTATAAATCCTGTTTCATCTTTACCAACTATTTTTATTATGGACATGTTTTTCTTTATTCTTGATTTATTAGGATTATCATAAATCTTGATTTTTAGAAGACATTTTAAGTTATCTGATAATTCGCTTATTTTCTTTACACATCTTCTATCTTCATATTTAACGGGAAAATAGTTCAATAAATCTTCAATACTGAATATATTTAATTTATTTAATTTTGCAGCTCTTTTAGGTCCTACTCCCTTTAAATATTGAATATTAATATCAAGCATTTTTATCCCCTTAATGCACTATTCAACAGAAATAATATAATAATACAATGGTTGACCACCATATATTATTTCAACATCACATTCTTCAGCTATTTCTTCTATTTGTTCTTTAAGTCCTTCTGCAACTTCTTTATCAACTTTATCACCATAGAACAAAGTTACAAGAAAACTGTCTTCATCAACCATGCTTTCTATTAATTTTAATGTTTGTTCTTCAGCATTATCACCGTGAGAAACAATTTTGCCTTCGCTGATGGCAATAATTTCATCCTTTTTAATATTCATATCATCAAAAACAGTATCTCTTACAGCATAAGTAACTTGCCCTGTCTTAACTTCAGACACTGCATCTGTCATAGCTTTAACATTATCTTCGGCACTCATTTCTTCCTTGAAAGCAAGAAGTGCAGTTATACCCTGAGGTATACTTTTTGAAGGTATAACATAAAGATTTTTATTTGATATTTCAGCTGCCTGAGTTGCAGCTAATATTATATTACTGTTATTTGGTAATATAATAATATTTTCTGCATTTATGTTTTCTGTTGCAGCTAAAATGTCTTCTGTACTTGGATTCATGGTCTGGCCGCCGGACAAAAATTCATCAACGTTTAAATCGGTAAATACTTTTTTTATACCGTCTCCCATACCAATAGAAACAAATCCATATTTTTTCTTTTCTTTATTTTTATTTGAACTTTTCAGTCTTTCTCTGAATTGTTCCTTCATATTATCTATTTTAATGTTCGCTAATTCGCCATATTTAACAGCTATTGCAAGTATATGTCCGGGATTATTTGTATGGATGTGAGTTTTAATAAGCTTCTCATCACCTACGCATACTATAGAATCACCCTTATCATAAATTTTGCTTAAAAATTCTTCAGGTGTTTTGGAAGGATTTTTAATAAAAAATTCAGTACAATAGGTAAATATAATTTCATCCTCGCTAGCATATCCTAATACTTCATTTTCTGTTTCTATTACTTGAATTTCTTTTTTTTCCTGCTTTATTTCAATGCCTTTTAATGTTGCTAATGCACCTTCAAACAAAAATATGAGTCCTTTTCCACCGGCATCAACTACATCTGCCTGTTTAAGAACCTTTAACATATCAGGTGTTCTTCTCAATGTATCTTTAGCTTGCTCTATCAAGCTTTCTAAAAATGAAACTGTATCTTCATAATCAATATATGTAGCCATTGCTTTCTCAGCAGTTTCTCTTGCTACTGTCAGTATTGTACCCTCTACAGGTCTCATAACTGCTTTATATGCTGTATCAGAAGCAGCTTTAAAAGACTCGGCAATTGCTTTGTTGTCAATTTTGTTAATTCCCTTAAGTCCCTTTGCCATACCTCTGAACAATTGTGATAATATTACACCTGAGTTTCCTCTTGCTCCCATTAATGAACCATTAGCAGCTGCATCAGCAATTTGTGTTATTGTGCTCTCGTTTAAGTTGTTAATTTCCTTAACAGCTGATTGAACTGTTAAATTCATATTAGTGCCTGTATCTCCGTCAGGAACCGGGAACACATTTAGGGAGTCAACTATTGCTTTGTTGTTTTCTAAGTTAACAGCAGCACCTAAAAGCATTCTTTTGAATGTAACATTATCTATATACTTAATTATCATTTTGGCCTCCTACGGTTACTTTTGTACTCTGACACCTTGTACAAAAATATTTACATTTTCCACTGATATTCCGGAAAAAGTTTCTACACTGTATTTTATTCTTGATATAATATTATCCGCAACAACAGATATTTTAACGCCATATTGCAATACTATATATAAATCAATGTTTAATTTGTCATCTATTGAAGTTACTTTTATGCCTTTAGTTAGCTGATCTCTTCTTAGAAGTTCAAAAATACCTTCAGTTGCATTTCTTGAAGCCATACCAACCACTCCGTAGCATTCCATTGCAGCTAATCCGGCTAAAGTTGCAAACACTTGATCATCCATGGTTATATTACCATTTTCATTTATGATTTTTACTGACATACATACCTCCTATTATACTTTTTTCTAATATTATTTAAATATCAAACTTATTATAACCTTTTTCTCATTATTTTACAATAAAATATACCTGATGCATAGGCACAAGTTATTTTTATTATACTAATTAAAATTTGATATTGCAATATTTAAATTTTAATGGTAGAATTATAAAGTTAAAATTGTTAAACGATACGTTTAAGCAAATTGAATATAAAATCTTAAGGGTTTTTAATAAATGGGAGGTGTATAGCATGGCAAATTATTGCGAAGTATGTGGAAAGGGTGCTATATCAGGCAACAGTATAACACATAGTGATAAAAAGATAAGAAGAACTTGGAAACCAAACGTAAGAAAAATAAATGTTGTGGAAAACGGAATTTCCGTTAGAAAAACAGTTTGTACAAGATGTATGAGATCTAACAAAGTACAACGTGCTGTATAGCATTTTTAATAGTGGCTGCAAAGCCATTATTTTTTTTGAAGCTCTAACCTTACCCAAGATGCATTTCCCTACGACACTACTAAAACAACCTAAACAACGTGCATCCCAAAACTATTAGAAGTAATCCTAAAATCATAAGCCATATTTTCAAAGGTAAAATTTGCACAATAATTAGTGCTCCAATAACAGCTAACATTAAGCCGAGTATTTCTGTAAATTTAATTTTTGGTCCACATGGATTGCAATTTTTCTTTTTCCTACTAAAATAATTCATAATACCCCCCCAGAACAATAGATTAACAATGGATATGCTATTGATTAAAAATATACTTTGTTACATTCTATTCATAGATAATAAAAAGATACTTAGAACTTTATTAACTAAGTATCTTTTTCAATGGCTATTTTATCGCTAATCCATAACCAATCAATTGCTTGTCAATCGCCTAAAACTCTGCATTCTTTGGTGTTCTTGGGAATGGTATAACGTCTCTAATGTTACTCATGCCTGTCAAATACATGATAAGTCTTTCAAAACCAAGTCCATATCCGGCATGTTTTACTCCGCCGTACTTTCTCAGTTCTAAGTACCACCACATACTTTCTTTTTCAACTCCCATTTCTTCCATACGCTTTTCTAACATGTCTAATCTTTCTTCTCTTTGACTTCCGCCAATTAACTCACCAATGCCCGGCACCAGTAAATCCATTGCTGCAACTGTCTTGTTATCGTCATTCATACGCATATAGAAAGCTTTAATATCCTTTGGATAGTTAGTAACAAATACTGGTTTACCAAATATTTTTTCTGATAAATATCTTTCATGTTCAGTTTGAATATCTGTTCCCCATTGTACAGGATAATCAAAATTATCATTGTTTTTCTTTAATATTTCAATAGCATCTGTATAATCAATTTTACCGAATTCTGAATTAACAACATTATTTAACTTATCAAACAATCCCTTTTCAACAAATGAATTAAAGAACTCCATCTCTTCCTTACCATGCTCCATAACATAGTTAATAACATACTTTACCATATCCTCTGCTAATTGCATGTTGTCGCTTAAATCAGCAAAAGCTATCTCAGGCTCTATCATCCAAAATTCAGCTGCATGTCTTGCAGTATTTGAGTTTTCTGCTCTAAATGTTGGTCCAAATGTATAAACATTTTTAAATGCAAGTGCAAAAACTTCCGCTTCTAATTGTCCACTAACAGTCAGGTTTGTAGATTTGCCGAAAAAGTCTTTGCTATAGTCTACTTTACTATCAGCCTTTTCAATGTTTTCTAAATCAAGTGCAGTAACTCTAAACATTTCACCTGCACCCTCAGCATCGCTTGCTGTTATAATTGGAGGATGTGCATAAACGAATCCTCTTTCGTTGAAAAACTTATGAATAGCAAATGCAGCAAGTGACCTTACTCTAAACACTGCTAAAAATGTGTTTGTTCTTGGTCTTAAATGAGCTATTGTTCTTAAATATTCTAAGCTGTGTCTTTTTTTCTGTAACGGATAGCTAACATCTGATTTAGCTTCCATAACTATTTCAGTTGCTTTTATTTCAAATGGTTGCTTTGCCTCCGGTGTTAAAAGCACATTTCCTTTTACTGTTATGGCACTACCTGTTGAGAATTTTCTAACCTCATCAAAATTACTTAAATTATTTTCAAAAACAATTTGAACATTCTTCATATATGTTCCATCATTTAATTCAATAAACCCAAAATTCTTAGAATCTCTGATTGTTCTTATCCAACCTTCAACCAAAACTTCCTTGTTACCGTATTCTTCCGGAGATTTAAACAAATCTCTCAAATCAATTGCTTTCATATTTCCTCCTAATTAACTTATTTATGAAAATGGGATTAAGGCATAAAAAAAACCTTTCAATCCACAAGGGACGAAAAGTTATTCCGCGGTACCACCCAAATTAACAGCATTTACTGTTCTCTTAATAATTAACGTTTAAGATACGTCCAAGCCTACTTTATTAACTATAATATTTCGGTTGGCTGTTCAGGGATGTTCTTCATTATATAATTCTGTAGCAGTCTCACACCATCACTGCTTCGCTTTGACATTCTTATACATTACTCTTCCCATCATTACAATTTTAATATATTAAATTAAACTGATTATAAAGCATATAAAAATATTTTGCAACCCTTATTTATACAAATTTCTTAATCTTTTGAAATAATAACAAAAGCACTTCCCTTTTTCAACTGGATAACACCTAAATTTTCAGCTATTTCATTGCTTATACACAATGTAGAACCTCTTTCAACTTTAACGTCATTTAATGGATATTTAAACCCTTTTAATGTTAAACCCTCTATATTATCAGAAAAAGGTATTATTGAAACATAATAATTCTCTCTGTAGGGTATAGCCATGTTATCGGTAACCATTTGTATAATGTTATAATTATCAATTATTTTAATATTAATATTCCTTTTATAAAATCTTTCTATAAAAAGCATATTAGCAACAGTATGATCTAATCTTGTTCCTGATGCTCCAATTAAAACAATTTCTTTAAATCCTTTTTCAACAGCATGATTTATTGCTAATTCCATGTCAGTATAATCCTTTTCTGAAGGGTATGCAACTGTCTCAATATTTAGGCTTTTATAGCTGCTTAGTACAGAAGTATCTACTGAATCAAAATCTCCAAGTATTATGTTTGGAACTACCCCTAAATCATTTGCTTTTTCCAATCCGCCATCAGCACATATAACATACTCTATAACAATATCTTCAAGTAAGCTTTTATCAACATCGTTTCCGCTACCAATAATTAATGCTGCCATTTATTTCACCATTTTTTGTTTAAACAATTTTGTTTGCATTACAACATCATCTGCTTTGTATATAGCTGAACCAGCAACTATCACATTAGGACCCCAGCTTAAAACTTCTTCTAAATTGTCTAATGTTACACCACCATCTATCTCAACATCTATATTTAAATTATAATCTTTTATCATTTGTCTTAATTCTTCAAATTTGTACTTTACATTTTTAATAAGCTTCTGTCCGCCAAAGCCCGGATTTACGCTCATAAGCAACACCATATCAACATCTCTTATTATATCTTTAAGAGTAGAAACCGGTGTAGCAGGATTCAATGAAACTCCTGCCTTTAGGCCAAAGGATTTAATTTTTTGAATTGTTCTGTGTAAATGAATACTTGCTTCTTGGTGAACTGTTATTATATCAGC
>JAEZGU010000187.1 GCA_023416855.1 Bacillota bacterium | reverse complement strand
CAAATAGGGAGGTTACATATATTTGGACAGAAAAAAATACATAAGAAACTTTTCGATAATCGCTCATATAGATCATGGCAAATCAACATTAGCTGACAGATTAATAGAAAATACCGGACTTATTTCGCACCGTGAAATGCAGGAACAGGTTTTGGACAACATGGATCTTGAAAGAGAAAGAGGAATAACAATAAAGCTTCAAACCATGAGCCTCTTATACAAGGCACAGGATGGGCATGAATATACATTAATCTTAATTGATACTCCAGGTCATGTGGATTTTAATTACGAGGTTTCAAGAAGCTTGGCTGCCTGTGAAGGAGCAGTGCTTGTAGTTGATGCTTCACAGGGTATTGAAGCACAAACATTGGCAAATGTATATCTTGCACTAGATCAGGATTTGGAAATAGTTCCGGTAATAAATAAAATAGACCTGCCAAGTGCTAGACCTGATGAAATTAAGCAGGAAATAGAGGATGTTATTGGTCTTGACTGTGCAAATGCACCACTTATATCAGCAAAGGACAACATCTACATAGACCAGGTGCTTGAAGCAATTGTCAAACAGGTTCCGCCACCAACTGGTGATGAAGAAGCTCCATTAAAGGCGCTTGTGTTTGACTCATATTATGATAGCTACAGAGGCGTTGTGGCATATATTAGAATTAAAGAAGGTCAAGTAAAAAAAGGTGATAAAATAAGGATGATGTCAACTGGCAAGACATTTGATGTCACTGAGGTAGGAATAGTATCACCTACACAAAAGCCCGTAACTGCATTGTATTCAGGCGATGTGGGTTATTTGTGTGCAAGCATGAAGGAAGTTAAAAGTTGCCGTGTTGGTGATACAATCACTAATGATAACAATCCGGCAAAGCAACCACTGCCTGGCTATAAAAAGGTTACTTCAATGGTTTTTTGCGGTATTTATCCAGCAGAAGGTGAGGAATATAACTCGGTTAGAGATGCTTTGGAAAAGCTGCAGGTTAATGATGCATCACTTACGTTTGAACCTGAAACATCAATAGCATTAGGATTTGGTTTTAGATGCGGATTCTTAGGACTTTTACACATGGAAATAATTCAGGAAAGACTTGAAAGAGAATTTAATTTAAATATAATTGCAACAACACCAAGTGTTATATACAAAGTTTATAAGACAAGTGGTGAAATGATAATTCTTCAAAATCCAACAAACATGCCACCTGTTCAAGAAATTGAATATATGGAAGAACCAATTGTTAATGCGTCCATAATGACACCTACAGAATATGTGGGAGCAATAATGGAACTTTGTCAAAACAGAAGAGGAGTATTTGAAAATATGGAATACATGGAGGCTACAAGAGTAATACTACATTACAAGCTTCCATTGAATGAAGTAATTTATGATTTCTTTGATGCTTTAAAATCTAAAACAAGAGGTTATGCATCATTAGATTATGAGATGCATGGATATGTTCGTTCTGAATTGGTTAAAATGGATATACTCATTAATTCTGAGCTGGTAGATGCTTTTTCAATAATTGTACATGAACAGAAAGCTTATGAAAGAGGACGCTCTATTGTTGAAAGATTAAAGGATGTAATTCCTAGGCATTTATTTGCTGTTCCGCTTCAGGCTGCAATAGGTGGCAAAATTATCGCAAGAGAAACTGTTAAAGCCTTAAGGAAGGATGTACTGGCAAAATGCTATGGTGGAGATATTACTAGAAAGAAAAAGCTTCTTGAAAAGCAAAAGAAGGCAAGAAGCGTATGAGACAAATAGGCAGTGTTGAAGTACCACAGGAGGCATTCCTAGCTGTTTTGAAATTTGATGAAGATTAAGAGGTGAAATATTTTGAAAAAAGGTACCATAGTTTTATTAGTAATATTAGCTGTAATTGCTATATTTGTATTTAGTATATTTGGAAGCTACAATACATTGGTTGCTTTAGATGAAGGCGTAAATACGCAATGGGCTAATGTAGAAAGCAAGCTTCAAAGAAGATATGATTTAATACCTAATCTGGTTGAATCAGTAAAGGGAGCTATGAAGCAGGAACAAGAAGTGTTTGGTGCAATCGCAGATGCTAGGGCAAGATTGGCTGGAGCTGGCAGTGTATCAGAAAGAGTTGAGGCATCTAATGAATTGGAAGGCGCTTTAGCAAGACTTTTGGTAGTGGTTGAAAATTACCCTGAGCTTAGGTCAAACCAAAATGTTACTGCATTAATGGATGAGCTGGCAGGAACAGAAAATAGAATTTCTACTGAAAGAGACAGATATAATGAGGTTGTAAGAGAATATAACGCAACGATAAGAAAATTCCCTATAAATATACTGGCAGGAATGTTTGGATTTGAACAAAGACCATATTTCGAAGCAGTTAATGGGGCTGAGGTTGCGCCAGAAGTAAACTTTGATTAATACTTGGAGAGTGATATTTTGAAAAAAAATCTATTGCCCCTAGTGCTGGCAGCATTATTAATTTTATCAGGTGCCTTTGCGTATGGGCAGGAAATAAAGCTGCCTGAACCCACAAAAGAGTTCTATGTAAATGATTTTGCTGATTTGATTAATGAAGAGGCTGAAAAAAACATAGTTCAAATAAATTTAAACTATGAAAAAACTAAGGAAAAGCCTCAGATAGTAGTGACAACAGTCCAAAACCTTCAGGGCTTAGATGAAAATAAATATGCGGTGGAGCTTTTTGAAAAATGGCAGATAGGAAACAAGGAATATGATAACGGAGTATTAGTTCTCCTTTCTTTAGAGGAAAGAAGAATAAAAATAGAAGTAGGTTATGGGCTTGAGGGTGCAATCACTGACTCTGAAGCTGGAAGGATACTTGATAATTCTCTAGATTATCTGTCAGCAGGAGATTATTCCACTGGTTTAGAAAATATATTTTACCAGCTGGCTGAAAGGGTTAATGAAGAATATGGATTTGACAATGATGAAATATTCAACAATGTAAATGTGGATATTCAGCCTGTGAGAAGTTCAGCTAACGCAGGTTCCTTAGGCAAGTTAATATTATTGATATTAGTGATTATAATAATTAACGGTTTTGGAGGCGGCGGTAGAAGAAGGAGAAGAGGAGCTT
>JAEZGU010000167.1 GCA_023416855.1 Bacillota bacterium | reverse complement strand
GAGTTACCAGGCATAAAAAGCATACTTCTTCTCATAAATTACTCACCCCTCCTGCTCTTTTTAGGGCTGTTTCAACTCTTGCACGTATTGCACATTCTACTGCCCCTCTATCCTTCAATTGTATTTTAATGTTCTCAACCTTGTAGTCATTTAAAACTTCCCTTACAGTTTTCTCAATTTCTTCGCCAAATTGATTAAAAACTATTGATTCAAGCTGCAGTTCAATTCCGTTGTCATTAGGTTCAACTATTACATAAATATCGCTGGACTCTAAAGTTCCTGCAGCAGCTTTATTTTTAATTTCCATATTCATACCCCTTATTTATTTTTCATTTTCTGTCTAAATAATGGCTTTATCCCACCTGCTTCAAGAATACTCATGGCATATTCACCTATTTTATCTGCTTGCAATATTTCTCCTGTTTTTAAAATTTTTACTTTTCCTTCAACTATGTCAACTTCTATTTCATCACCATTTTCTAAAACCTTGCTAATACCCTTGCAAACTAACAGAGGTAAACCTAAATTAATTGAATTTCGGAAAAATATACGAGCAAATGAATCAGCCAGTACTAGGCTAGCACCCATATTTAACAATGAAATAGGAGCATGCTCTCTACTTGAACCACAGCCGAAATTTGTACCAGCTACAACAATATCACCTTTATTGAAGTTTTTAGCTATGTTTTCGTCAACTCCACTTAAGCAATGTGTTCCTATTTCTTGAGGGTTAACAATTTCTAAAAACCTTCCTGGGTATATTTGGTCTGTATCTATGTTATTATCTAAGACTATTACTTTACCTTTTATTTTAGTTTCCATTTTTCACTCCTTCTAGCTCAGTTGGATTTGTTAAATAACCAGTTAAGCATGAAGCTGCTACAGTAGCCGGTGATGCTAAATATATTTTGGAAGTATTGTGACCCATTCGACCTGGGAAATTTCTATTTGATGCTGTTACACATACCTCACCCGGTGCCAAAACTCCTTCATGTGCACTTAAGCAGGGACCACAGCCCGGTGTTGAAATTGTAGCTCCCGCATCTATACAATCCTGTAAATATCCTTCTGCAATTGCTTCTTTCATAACCTCTGATGAGGCAGGTATGACTAATAATCTAACATCAGGATGAATTTTTTTCCCTCTTAATATATCTGCAGTTATTTTAATATCATCAAGTCGGCCACCTGTACAAGTACCGACAAAACCTTGATCTATTTTTACTTTTTCTGTATCTTTTAATGGAAATACATTGTCAACACTGTGTGGTACAGCAACCTGTACTGCTAAATTGGTAATATCGAAGTGATAGCTTTCACTATATTTAAAATCATCATCTGTATATTGTACTTCAAATGGTCTTACTGCTCTGTCTTTAAGATAATCTAAAACTTTATCGTTTGGCTGCATATATGCTGTTTTTGCGCCCATTTCAACAGCCATATTACATAACACCATGCGTTCAGATACACCTAATTTCTCAACATATGTTCCAGTAAAATCTATAGCTTTATATACTGCTCCATCTGCTCTCATTTGACCCATAATATATAAAATAACATCCTTAGGCATAATACCGGGATGAGGTGTACCATCTAATCTTATTTCAATAATTTCCGGCACTCTAAACCATAATTCGCCTGAAATTAGAATTGTTGCCATATCGGTAGCTCCAACTCCCGTTCCCATTGCACCTAAGGCTCCATGAGTCGTAGTGTGAGAATCTGTAGCTACAACAATTTCACCTGGGCATACAAGACCTGTTTCAGTTAAAACCTGATGACACACACCTGCGTTTACATCAAAATGATATGTTAGATTATTTTCACGAACAAATTCTCGCATTTCTTTGTGTATTTGTGCTGATTTTATAGTTGGTGCAGGTGCGTAATGATCAAAAACAAATGCTACTCTGTCCTTATCCCAAACTTTATGTCCGTTCATTTCTCTAAATGAATAAACTGTCTGAAGATACAAGTCATTAACCTGAGCAAAATCAACCTTAGCCATTACAATTTCGCCGGTCTTTACAGATTTTTTACCGCTGTTTTTAGCAAGTATTTTCTCAATAGCGTGCATAATTTTCTCCTTTATTTTGCATAAAAAGCCCACCTTTTAGGGTGAGCCAGATTGATGACAAAGTCATCAAGATGATAGCTAAGCCCACCTTTTAGGGTGAGCTTTTTATATTAATTTATACTGTACTAACCGAAAAATATCGGTACTATAACTGTCGCAAGGAATATAATGAATGCTCCACCCAATCTAGAAGATATTTGAGCAAACGGCATTAATTCCATTCTGTTAGCTGCTGTTAATACTGCAACGTCACCAGTACCACCCATGTTAGCCATACATAAGCCTGCAGTTATAGCTGCCTCTATTGGATAGAAGCCAACTAATTTTCCTACAAATCCTGTACCTATTACTGCTCCTAATACAACTAAGAAGCAAAGTATTAAGTATGCAGGTGTAAAAGCAGAGATTACCTGACCTAAGTCAGTGTAAGCAATACCGATTCCCATTAATAATGCTGGTGTCCAGTTTGATGCAACAAATTGATACCATTTAGCACATGATTTTTCAAAATTCATTGGTACAATATTGAATGCTTTTGCAATAGCAACAGATATTATCATCCAAGCATATGAGTGTATATCTATTCCTACATATTTTTTCATAATGAAAGCCACAATATTACCAAATGTAAAGAATGTTGTTGCAATTGCAATACCTATACCAAAGTCGCTTAACTGGAATGGTGTTGTATCTTCTTTTTCTTTAAGATCATCCTGACCAATTTCCATCAATTTACCATTTCCGCTTAACTTTGGATACTTTTTACCTACCCTGTCTAAAAGACCACCAAATACAATTGCGACAGCATTTCCTAATGCAACTGCCGGAACTAATTTTGATAAAATTTGTTCTGCTGGTAATTCTAATCCTTTAGCAAATACTTCAGCTATTGGAACAGCACCAGCACCCATTCCGCCTCCCATTATTGGGATACCTATATATGCAATTGCTTCTCCAGGTGTATATCCAAATGCTAAGCCTCCAATTGCAACTAGACCCAAAGCTGCTATAACTCCACCTATTATACATGGGAAATATCTTACTGCTGCCTTAATAAGAAGCTTTTTGTTCATACCAAGTATTGAACCTGTAATAAGAGCCGCTATATAAAAATCAAGGAAACCGCCACCCTTCATAAACGTGGTTACATTATTTGTAACTGCTTCAGGTAAAATATTAAAATAAACTAATGCAGCAGAACCAAATATTATTACGATTGGGCCACCACCGAAAAAAGTTTTAACTATTGGAGTATTGTTTCCTACTACATCAAGCAATGCACCAACTAACATCATAAAAGCAAAGGCACCAATCATGCCACCTGGTAATACATTTAAAAAGATTGCTACAACAACTACTACAAGTAATGTGAAATAAACCGGTAAGGTTAATCCCATAATTTTCATTTCTTTCATTTTACTCTCCTCCAAGTAATATATTATAATTTAAAATAAATTTATAATCTTGCTACACCTGATTCTCTTGCTGCTTTTGCTATTGCTATTGCTACTTCATTTGCAACACCTTTATCCAAAGCACTTGGTATAATATTGTCTTCTCTTAATTCATCAGATTTGATGTAGTTTGCAATTGCATGAGCTGCTGCTAATTTCATGTCCATGTTAATTTCTTTTGCTCTTACATCTAAAGCACCTCTAAATACTCCAGGGAAAACCAATACATTATTTATTTGATTTGGGAAATCTGAACGTCCTGTTCCAACTACTCTAGCTCCAGCCTTAAGTGCAATATCAGGCATAATTTCTGGAGTAGGATTTGCCATAGCTAATATAATTGAATCTTTTGCCATTGACTTAACCATTTCAGCATTAACAACATCTGCAGAAGAAACACCTATGAACACATCTGAATTTTTCATAACATCTTCTAAAGATCCTTTTTCACTGTTAGGATTTGTTATTTTTGCCAAATCATTTTTAGCATCATTCATTTTTTCTCTGCCAATAGCTAATGCACCTGTTCTATCACAAACTATTACATTTTTAGCTCCTGCTGCGTTTAATAAAATTGCAATTGCAGTGCCTGCTGCTCCAGCTCCATTAATAATAATTTTTAAGTTTTCAATTTTTTTGTTAACAATTTTTAGTGCATTGATTAAACCTGCTAAAACTACGATCGCAGTTCCGTGTTGATCATCATGGAAAACCGGTATGTCAAGCTCTTTTTTTAGCTTTTCTTCTACCTCAAAGCATCTTGGTGCTCCAATATCCTCTAAGTTTATTCCACCAAGGCCAGGTGCGATTAGTTTTACTGTATTAACAATATCATCGACATTTTTGGAATCTATACATATAGGAAATGCATCTACATTTGCAAACTCCTTAAATAATATAGACTTACCCTCCATTACAGGAAGTGCTGCTTTTGGACCAATATCTCCTAAGCCAAGAACTGCTGTACCATCTGTTACTACAGCAACAATATTGCCTTTTGATGTGTATTTATATACGTCATCTTCATTTTGATGTATTTTTCTGCATGGCTCAGCAACACCCGGTGTATATGCCAAGCTTAAATCTTCTCTTGTTTCTACCTTGATTTTAGAAACAACTTCAATTTTACCTTTACTCTTTTCATGCAATTTTAAACTTTCATCAAAATAATTCAAAGCGCTTTCCTACCTTTACATAATAATTTTTTTACTTTACACATGTTATCATTGCTAATAAGTAATGTAAACATTGTGTAAATTTAAAATAGTTTTGTTTATAAAAAATATTTTGTCCGTTATTTAACAAAGTATACGCAATAGGGAGGAGACTACATTTGATGGTCTCCTCCCTATTTTATATTTTCATTTTATATTTATGCTGAGGTCTTCCAACCTTTCCATACTCAATAATTTTTTCAACTTTACCCTCTTTAAGCATAAATTCAAGATACTTACGAACAGTTACTCTGGCTACTCCTGATTTTTCAGAAATTTCTTCTGCAGTTGCATAATCATCTAATAGTTTTTCTACTTCTTTCCAAACTATTTTATAGGTGTATTTATTAATTCCTTTTTCTAATTCATTATTAGCATTTTCATATTCATTATTTAATGCATTTTTTATAATATACTTATCTAAATCATTTTGCTCTATTGTATCAAGATTTCTAATACTATAATATCTTTCTTTATAATTATTTAATGATTCTTTAAATCTATCAAAAGTAAATGGTTTTATTAGATAGTCAACTGCTCCGTAACGAAATGCTTCTTGCACCATATTGCTGGTTTTATCTGCGGTTATTAAAATAACGTCAGTTTCAAACTCTTCTATCCTAAGCCATTTCAGAAAATCTATCCCATTTTCTTTCGGTAAATATATATCTAACAGTATTAAATCAACTTTACTTTGAAATAAAAATTTTTGTGCATCATTAATGTTTGAAACAGCCTTTGATAATTTAAAATTCGGTAATCTTTCTAAAAATCTTGAATTAATCTCTCTAACCATTGGATCATCTTCTAAAATCATAACATTAATCATTTATTTCACCGCTTTTCATAGGGATTTCAATATGCCACTCAGTTCCACAGTCTACATTTAAATTGATTTTTCCTTTAGCCTTATTAATTATATTCTTTACTATAAACATACCATAACCATGATGATCTGCCTTGGTACTAAAACTTCTTTCAAATATTCTATCAATAATTGCTTCCGGTATTCCGGGACCGTTGTCCTTCACAACAATAATCATAAATCTATCCGTCTGTGTTATATTAAAATATACTTTTCCCGTACCATCAACATCGACTGCCTCCAATGCATTCTCTATTAAATTTCCAATTACAGATCCTAAATCATCACTACTTAACAGGTCAGGAAGATTAGTCAAATTAGATTCTTTGTCTATTTCAAAATTAATCCTTAATTCTTCAGCTTTATAGTATTTTGCTAAAAGAAGTGCTGCTATATCCAAATTTTTAATATTACCGGTAATTGTACCCGCTATTTCATTTCCACTATTTGCTGTTTTTGAAATATATTTTATGGCTTCATCGTATTCTTCCAATTGTATCAACCCTGATATAGTGTGCAATTTATTCATGAATTCATGATTTTGAGCTCGAAGTGACCAAGCCATTTTCTGTAATCCTGTTAATTTTTCCTTTAACAACATAGCAATTTCTTTAGGCTCTAACCCTAAAATCTCATCCTTAATACTTGCTGTCAATACTATTGCAAAATAAATACCTAAAAACAACCCTATAAATATAAAAGGTATAAATTGCTTTGACTTTTTCAATATTTCCTTATTAACTTCAACCAATGTGCTTCCTACACAAACTGCGCCCAACTGCTTACCTTCATCAATTATCGGTACGAACGCTCTTAATGAAACACCTAAGGTTCCCTTTGCTTGAGATATGTATTTTACTGACTCAGTAAGTACTTTTGTCTCATCACCACCTTCAAACTTTCTTCCGATGTTTATTTTTACCGGATGAGTGAGACGAATACTATCCATACCAAACACTACTATAAAATCAACATTTGTTTCGGATCTAATTTTTTCTATATGTTCATTTAGCTCAGGGATTTTATTGCTATCCTTGAATGCTTCCTTTACCTTATAATCCTCAGATGCATAAGTAGCAATGTTCATAAGCTTGTCTTTTAACTGAGAAATTAAGATATCTTTCATTTGGTAAAATGAAAGAATGGTCATACTACCTAATGAAAATATAACTATTATAATAATATAAGTATTGATTTTAGTACTTAGTTTCATAATATATTCCTTTTATATTAATATTCGACATCCTTTAAAAACAACGCTTTTGGTGGTGCCAAAGGTCCTGCTTCTGCTCTCTTTTTAGCATTAAGAATATTTTCTATATCTTTTACACTAACCTTACCTTTACCTGCATCTACAAGTGTTCCAATAATAATTCTAACCATATTCCACAAAAATCCATCACCATTGATTTCTATTTCTATTATATCGTCTTTTTCTTCTATTTTTATATAGTTAATAGTCCTAACAGTTGATTTTGTTTTGGATTTTAATGTGGTAAAGCTTTGAAAATCATGAGTTCCTACTAATACCTGTGAACATTGTCTCATTACATCCAAATTTAACTTCTCATTTATTCTATATACATATCTTCTTTGAAAAACATTCTTCAACTGACTATTATCAATTCTGTATAAATAAGTTTTTGATAATATGTTATATCTGGCATGAAATCTTTCACTTGCGTTTTTTAATGATAACAAAGAAATATCTTCAGGAAGATTGCTGTCTATATATTTAATCATATCATCGACACTCATGTTTGAATTAGTATGAAAATTTGCAGTATAATTTAATGCATGAACCCCTGCATCGGTTCTTCCGCAACCAACCAATGTTATTTTCTCACCAGTCATATCATTTAATATATTTTCTATTTTTCCCTGTATAGTATTAACATTTTCATTCTGTTTTTGCCAACCTTTGTACCTAGTGCCATCATATTGTATTATCATTTTTACATTTCTCATTATCCATTGATTAGCATTTGACCTACAATTGAATAGTAATTGACTGGCTCTAATTATAACTAAATAGCAATCGTGGTAAATGCTTCCTCCCTTTTCAGTTCATAAACAATTATATATTTGGTTATAACAAAAAACAAGGGGAGATTCTCTGCCCTTGTTTCTACATTCCTTTTCATTCACTAAACAGCTTCAGATAACGAACTGTAATTCCTCGTATTGTAGATTCCCATTAATTCCTTTTCCGTTATTTCACTATTTCTTACATCTAATATTATTTTACCTCTATCAAGCATTATAATTCTATCTGAATATTTCACTGCATCCTTTATATTATGAGATATCATCATTGTTGTTATAGACTGAGTTTTAATTAATTCTTTAGTTTTATCCATTATTAACCTTGATGTTTTAGGGTCAAGGGCTGCTGTGTGCTCATCCAACAACAAAAGCTCCGGTTTATTTATTGTGGCCATTAAGAGCGATAAGGACTGCCTTTGTCCTCCCGATAAATACTTTACCTGGGTATCTAACTTGTTTTCAAGCCCTAAATCAAGTGATTTTAATATTTCCTTGTATTTATCAATTTTATTTCTATTTATTAATTTTTTTAATGTGAAATTCCGACTCTTCTTTTCTGACAATGCAATATTTTCTAAAATTGTAAGTGATGGTGACACACCTTTGGATGGATCCTGATGAACTCTTCCTATATAAAGAGCTCTCTCGTTTTCTTTTAATTTATTAATATTCTTTCCGTTTAATGTTATTTCGCCTCTTTCAGAAATTACAACTCCGCTTATTATATTAAACAATGTACTTTTCCCACATCCGTTTGCCCCTAATATACCTGTACATTCATTCTTTTTTATATGAAGATTAAAATTTTCGAATATGTTTGTTTCGTTTTCTGTACCTACATTAAAGCTTTTTGATAAATTTCTAATTGTTAGCATATACTTTCACACCTTTATTTAAATTTACACTTATATCACGACTAAAAGTATTATAGCTTAAAAAAGCTATTACTATTATTGCATTTATTGCTTTTAAATCCGTGGGAGCAAGACCTAAATCAATAGCAATACCTCCGATGAATTTATATACTAATGCCCCCGTTATCGCTTTAACAGTATTATTAATTTTTCTGTTATTTTTTAAAATTGTATCTCCAATTATTATTGATGCTATTGCAATTACAATTATCCCCGTACCCATTGTTATTTCCGCAAATCCCTGATATTGTGCCATCATTGCTCCACTTAACGACACAAGTCCATTTGATAACATTAGACCTATTAATTTATACTTGTTTGAATCTTCTCCCAAGGATTTTACTAATGTTTCATTATCGCCTGTTGCTATGAGTAAATATCCTATTTCTGTTTTTAAAAATATGTCCATGAGTATCTTAATTGTTACAACTATTATTACTAAGACTGCAACAGTCGGAAAACCATCAAATATCGATTCGTAGCTAAATAATCCTATATTTGATTTTCCGTTTAATCTTAAGTTAACTGAATATAAAATAGTCATTGTAAGTATACCTGATAAAAGTGCCTTGATTCTAAGTCTTATATTTAATGTATAGGTTAAAAGTCCTGCAAATGCTCCAAAAACAAAAGCTAACAATGTACTTACTACCGGACTTAAACCTATGGTAATAAATTTTGCAAACACAAAAGCACCCATGGGAAATGTACCTTCTGCGGACATATCTGCAAAATCAAGTATTTTAAATGTTATTGTAACTCCTATGGCAAGGACTGAAAAAATCAATCCTTGCTCAATTGATGTCATAACTAAAGTGTTCATATTTCCCTCCAAATTTCTACTTTTCTATTATTCCAATAATTCTGCGCCCTCAAATGCTTTACTATCCTTCGATAGCCCTAAGCTCTCCATAGTTTGCAAGTTTACTTTTTTCTCTAAATTTTGAGATGATTGAACATGTATTTCTTCTATACTTTTTTTATCAACCAATATTTGTTTAGCAATAACAGCTGATTGTTTTCCAATTTCATAGTAGCTTATACCTTTTGAAATTAGTATACCCTCTGCCACATGAGAACCGTCTGCAGAAACAGTCAACAATCCATTTTCCTTAGAAATCTTGGCTACCAGCGGCATTGATGAAGCTACCATATTGTCAGTTATTAGGTATAATCCTTCAGCTTTCTTTGAAATTGTATCAACTGCCTGGGATATATCATTTACAGATGCTATACCTATTGCTTCTATTTGAAGTCCCATTTCCTTAGCAATTTCTCTTGTTTGATTGACTTGTATTTCAGAATTTGATTCTCCAATGTTATATATTATCCCTATAGTCTGTATATTTTCTTTTAACTCTTTAAATAGTTGTAAATTTTCTTTGATTGGAGCAGCGTCCACAACACCGGTTATATTGTTATCAGTAACATTTAAATCAGTTACTAACTGAGAAAAAACAGGATCTGTCACTGCTGTGAAAACCAAAGGTATATCTGTACCATTTATTGCCTGCTTAGCTGCCTGGGAAGTAAGAGTTGCTATAGTAAATATTAAGTCAACATCATCTTTTACAAATTTCTTTGCAATCATTAATGCATTATTTGGGTCACCTTGTGCATTTTGATTAATTATCTCCACATCTATGCCTTGATTCTTCAGTTCATCTATAAATCCTTGCTTTGAAGCATCCAATGCCGGATGTTCAACTAACTGGGATATACCTATACGAAATTTTTCTGATTGTTCACTTACTGCTCCTAATGTGCAGCTTGATAAAATTATCGGCATTAATAATAATACCGCTATATATTTTTTTAATTTCATAATGTCCTCCTATGACTTATTTGTTGTTAATTTACAATTTATATTTAACTTGGCCAAGTTAATATCGTTAAAATAAAAAAGCCCCAATAAACACAATGTTTATTGGGACGAAAGATTCCGCGGTACCACCCATATTATGATATATAAATATCATCACTTTTCGAGGTCTAACAACCTCTAACCTTATAACGTAGGTTGACGTGTTTGTCTACTATATTTTTCAACAAATCTGCTCAGCAGTGTATATTATATTCCTTAGTCATTGGCTCTCAGCACCACCAATTCTCTGTAAACCTCTGAAATACTTTTCTCTGCTTCAACGCTTTAAATATTAATACACATAATAATCTATAAATATAAAGTTGTCAACACTTATTTTTATATTTTTCAATAAACTAAAGGACGATTCAAATGAATCGCCCTTTTTTTATGCTATTGATTTTTCCATTATTTCAGAAAGATTTATTTTCAACCTTTTTAATTCCTTAATTAATTCATCTGGAACTCGGTCACCAATTTTATTATAGAATTCTTCTATGCTTTTTACATCTTCCATCCAAGAAAGACTATCGATTGTTAACAAATCTTTTAATACATCTTCTGTAATATCGATTCCTTCAACATTAATATCTTCAACTTTAGGAATATAACCAATTGCACATTCCCTTGCTTCAACTTTATTTTCACATCTGTCAAGTATCCATTCTAATACTCTGAAATTATCTCCATATCCTGGCCATATAAATTCGCCTGCATCATTAGTCCTAAACCAATTTACATGGAATATTTTTGGAGGATTACTTGCTTTTTTTCCCATTTTTAGCCAATGCCTAAAATAGTCACCTGCATGGTACCCAATAAATGGAAGCATTGCCATTGGATCTCTTCTTACTACTCCAACCTTGCCTGCAGCTGCAGCAGTTGTTTCTGATGCAAGAGTTGAACCAACAAATACTCCGTGTTGCCAGTTTCTTGATTGATAAACTAACGGAGCTGTTTTTGCTCTTCTTCCACCAAATATAATTGCTGATATAGGAACTCCCTCAGGAGATTCCCATTCTTTTGAAATACATGGGCAATTTTTAGCAGGTGCAGTAAATCGTGAATTAGGGTGAGCACCCTTTTCTGTTGATGTTTTTCCGTTCCATGGGTTTCCTTGCCAATCAAGTCCATTTACAGGTGGATTTTTATCAAGTTTTTCCCACCATACTGTATCATCATCTAAATTGTAAACTACATTAGTAAAAATAGCATTTTTCTCAGTTGACATCAATGCGTTATAATTTGACTTTTCATTAGTTCCAGGAGCCACTCCAAAGAAACCGGCTTCCGGATTTATTGCCCACAGTCTTCCGTCTTCTTTTATTCTTAACCATGCAATATCATCACCTACAGTCCAAACCTTGTAGCCTTTTTTTCTGTATAATTCCGGTGGTATAAGCATAGCAAGATTCGTTTTACCACAAGCTGAAGGGAATGCTGCTGCAACATACTTAACTTCCCCTTTTGGATTTTCAATACCAAGAATAAGCATATGTTCTGCCATCCAGCCTTCTTTCAATCCTTGATATGACGCAATTCTAAGAGCAAAGCATTTTTTTCCTAATAGTACATTTCCACCATATGCTGAGTTGCATGACCAGATAGTATTATCTTCAGGGAAGTGGAATATGTATCTTTTATTAATATCTAAAGTGCATTTTCCATGTAATCCTCTTACGAAGTCATTTGAATCACCAAGTACATCTAAAACTTTTTTTCCAATTCTCGCCATAATGTTCATATTTAAAACTACATAAATAGAATCTGTTACTTCAAATCCAATTTTTGAAAATGGTGAACCTATAGGTCCCATTGAATATGGAATAATGTACATTGTCCTTCCAATCATTGAACCTTCAAAAATTTCCCTACCTAATTTATAAGCATCGTCAGGACTTTTCCAATTATTTGTAGGACCTGCATCATTTTTATTTTTTGTACATATATATGTCTTGTCTTCCATTCTAGCCACATCATCTTTTTGAGAACGATGATAATAGCATCCAGGATATTTTTCTTGATTTAACTTAATTAACTCTCCTGTGCTACAAGCTTCCTCACGAAGCGCATTTAGTTGTTCTTCACTGCCGTCGATCCACATGACCTTTGATGGTTTTGTCAGTGTAATAACCTCGTCTATCCACTTTAAAACATTTAAGTTTGAAGTTAAGCTTTCCATGTGTCACCCCTGAATTATTTAATATATGTGTTATATTATATCACATAATTACGAATATGTGTTACAATATTTGTTAACCTTTCTCATTATATATCTTCTTTTTATTACTTTCAATATGGAAATTCTAATTCGTTTTTAGAAATCTTTTTGTCAATTTTGCTTAATAAAATTAAGTTAACGTCGCAATAACTTAATTTCATTAAATACTGTTATAATTATAAATAATATGTCATAAATATATGTGTATAATAAAAAACCCTATTATAGGGTTTTGTCTAATAATGACTCTTTTTAGTTGTATGACTTTGCTAAGACTTCATCTACACATCTTTTCTTTTATATAAAGCGTATGATACTGTCATGCTTACAATTGGACAAATAAAACAAAGCACAGCAAAGGGTGCATATTGCGCTGCCGTTATACCCATAATAGGTTTAATAAGAAATGAATTTATATTCCATGGCATCAAAGGTGCCAAAATAATTCCTGTATCTGAAATTGTTCTTGTAAGTACTGCTAAATCAAGATTTAATTCTTCATATTTCTTTCTTAATATTTTAATTGGAAGTATGATACCTGCTGTTTGGTCGCATGTGGCAACTGTCAGCAAAGTACTTAACAATCCTGTTTTTCTTACTAATGTAACTTTTGTATTTATTCCGTTTACTAATCTCTCCATAATAGGAAGAAGAATATTGCCCTTTTCAAATAATTGAACAAGTACTATTGCACCTATTACCATTAGTATGGCTTCAAGCATTGATACCATTCCTCCGCTTACTAAAAGTTTGTTTAATTCAACGGAGGGTGTGTTACCTTTATATCCAAATAATATAGCAGTAATAATTGCCTTAATGTTTGAACCTTGAAAAAATACGCTTAACACTGAACCTATAGCTATTCCTATTGAAAAAGTAATTATTGCATTTAATCCTGCTATTGATAATCCTAAAACTATTACAGGAAGTATCAATAAAAATGGTGATGTATTAAAGCCCTGTGATATGGCTTCTCTATATAATATTAGCTTACTATAATCACCCGTTGTATAATTCAAACCAATAATATAATAAATTAGTGCTGTAATAAGTACTGTAGGCATCAGTGTTACCACCATGTCTTTGAATAAATCCTTGTAGCTTTTACCGGTTGTAGTCATCAGTAAGTTAATTAAACCAGATAATGGCGAAATTTTATCTGCTATAAATGCCCCAGACACAAGCATGCCCACTACTAAATTCTGTGGTATGCCAAGTCCCATACCAATACCGCTAAGTGATATACCAACCGTGCTCATTGTTCCTATTGCAGTACCCATAAACAATGATACCACCGCCATAATTAAAAATGCCGCAAACAAAAAATTAACACCTTCCATATATGAAAAACCATAGTACATAATCGCTGGAACAACTCCGGAAGCCATCCATATGGAGGTGGTTGCACCTATAAACAAAATAACTATGATTAAATTTTTTACTTCATATATTGTTGTGAAAATTGTTCTCACTAAATCCTTTAATTTATATCCACTCTTAATCAATACCGTAACTGTTAATAAAATACCGGCCAGAAAACTGTAATATAAAGGTATGGACATAATTATAGAGCCAATTATAAAAATAAGGCAAATTGACATTAATGCAATATTGTTAAACGCTAATTTTTTAGTTTCCAAGGATTCACCTCATTAAAAAAGCAAATAATATAATATTGGCAAAAACATAGCCGGCAGCATGTTTCCTACTTTAATACGTTTTATTTCTAAAAAGTTCAGTCCAATTGTCATAATTAATACTCCACCAATGGCTGTCATTTCATTAACCACAACTTCACTTAATAATGATTGCATAAATTGTGCAAGCAATGTAATTGTACCTTGGTATAGAAAAACACTAATACTCGATAATGCAACTCCTACGCCCATGGTTGCTGACATCGTAACAGACATTACCCCATCTATTAATGCTTTTGAATACAATATTTGATGATTACCTGATAGTCCACTTTGTATAGCTCCTACTATAGCCATTGAGCCTACACAATACAAAAGTGTACAAGTTATAAACCCAAGCGTCACATTACTACCTTTGTTTTTTAATCTACTTTCAACAAAACTGCCAAACTTGTCCAGTTTTCCTTCAATATCTACTATTTCTCCTATTATTGTACCTGCAATAATTGAAAAGAATAAAAGAGTTAGATCTGAACCTGCAAAAATTAATTTAATACCTATTGCCATAACAGCTAAACCTGATGCCTTAAGAAGCGATTGAGTTATTTTTTCAGGAATAAAGTTTTTAAATACAATGCCAATAACTCCACCTACTAAAATTGCTAACGAATTTACTATTGTCCCTAACATAAGTCCTCTCAATAATTTTCAATAAATTTTTTTATTTCCAACGAAGCTTTATATGCATCATTTTTTGAAGCTAATTTTTCTTCAACTACCTCATTTACAGCTTCTTTTAAAGTGTAATTGTTGGTAATGAGTTTATCAAATAAAATACCATATATGCTGACATTTGTTCCTGTATCTTCTTTTTCAACATAATCGTTATTGTAGCCGACCACCACATACTCGCCTTTTTCAACATCATCATTACTTTTTAACAAATTATAAACTTTATCCACATTGCCATAAAACGAACTTTCATGAAGCTTTGTAAGTTCCTTAAGAACACATATTGTTAAATTAGGCATTTGCTCTTTTAACATTTCCACTAAGTTTATTATTCTTTTTGGTGACTCATATATAACAAATGTTCTTATAGGATTATCAAAGATTTTATTTATTGCATCTCTTAGCTCGTTTTTTTTACGAGGCAAAAAGCCATAAAAAGCAAACTGATATGTATCAATGCCTGCAACTGATAACGCAACAGTAAGTGCTGATGCTCCCGCTAATCCAATTACCTCAATACCTACTTCTCTTGCTCTTTTAACAAGCTCAAAGCCGGGATCAGATATGCAAGGTGTTCCTGCATCAGTTACTAAAGATACTGTTTTATCATCATTCAAAATTTCATTGATAATTTCTTCAGTTCTTTGCTTTTCATTGAATTTATGATAGGAAATTTGATTTGTCTTTATATCAAAGTAATTTAACAGCTTTTGTGTATGCCTTGTATCCTCAGCTAATATAAGGTCACTATTTCTTAAGGTTTCAATTGCTCTTTCTGTCATGTCCTTAAGGTTGCCAATTGGTGTAGGCACTATATATAACTTGCTCATAACTACTCCTGACTTGTTTACAAGTATTATGTTTTCAGTAAATTATAGCATATTAAATATAAAATAAAAAGGAAAATTAAATTGTTGTCAAACACCTTAAATATAAAATAAGTAGACTTAGTCTACTTATTTTATATTTATTAAATTATTTTTTTTAATTCGTTAAGGTAACTTACAACCATCTTTGAGCTTTGTTCAATATCCTTCAATATCTGCTCAGCTTTAGCTATACTATTCTTTTCATATGCTTCTATTGCATCTTTCGCTAAGTCATGAACCATCTTATGAGGCATTTCCAATTTATTTAATAACTCATTTACTTTAGGATTAGTTTTGTCAAGAGTATCAACAAATTTACCAAGTCTGCATACATGATGATTACCAACTGTACCTACATCAAGTTTCACATAACCCAATATCATATTGTAAACTCTCCACTTCCACATTAAATGATCTGTTTTAGCTAATTCTATAATTAGTGAATTGTCAAGCTTTTCGCATGATGATTTTATTATATTAAGTCTTACACCGTCTACTTTTTGTGATATATCAAAGAAGGCCTTTCCTGTCCTTACTGTACCAACCCTTATTTTCTCAGCCTTTTCATTAATCTCTGTCAAGTTAGAAGAAATTTCTTCTGTAGCGCTTGATTCTTCTTCAATGCTTGCAGATATTTGAACAAAATTATCACCGACAAAGTTCATTCCTTCATTAATCCCTTTAATGCCTATCAAGCCTTCATCTATATTCTTTTTTGAAGAATCAAATGAACTTACAACTGTATCCACTTCAGTTGATACTATTTTAATTTTATCATTTAAGCTATGTACAATTTCTTCTATATATTTTAATTGTTCACTTGTGGTTTGCGCCAGTCCCTTTATTTCGGTTGCGACAATTGCAAATCCTTTGCCATATTCACCTGCACGTGCTGCTTCTATTGAAGCGTTTAAAGAAAGTAAATTTGTTTGATCCGCTACACTTTTAATAATTTTAACTATGTCATTAATTCTATATGTCTCCTGAGATACTTCACCAATCATATTCTTAACTACGTTTATCTGATTAATATTATTTTCCAACAATTCAAAGGTATTGTTAATTTTATTTAAACTATTACCAGTTTCTTCAATAGTATTATTCATAGATATTGTTGAAGCTTGTACCTTATCAGAAATGTCCAAAGTTGCCGCATTTAATTCTTCAGCACTTGCAGTTATTCCTTCTACCATTTCAAATTGATGATCTGCATCTTGAATAACTTCTTTAATATAATCAAGGCTGGTCATAAATTGAAGAAGCTCATTAACTTCATTAAGAGTATTTAAGCTACATGAATTAATTGTATTATATTTATCTTTAATTTCTCCTACCGGATTCTCTTGCTCTACCTCAGATGTCAATTTTGATTTTTTTCTAAACATTAATTTGTCCCCTATGTTTTTTGATAAGAGAATACCATAATCATCCAAGTAAAGTCAATTCAAATTTTATACCAAAAATTTCTATTTTAAAATTACATTATTGTCAAATATGTTATTAAGGTATATACTTATAAATTGTTTATCATAAGGAATAAATATACGTTAGAAAAGAGGCAGCAGAGTGAACACTAATACACAAAACAAATTGGGAACAGAAAAAGTTGGCAGATTGCTTTTCAGCTTAGCCATACCATCAATTACAGCGCAATTAGTCAATATGCTTTACAATATTGTTGATAGAATATATATAGGACACATGGAAGAGGTTGGACCTTTAGCACTTACCGGAGTTGGTATAACTATGCCTGTTTTAATCATTATTTCTGCATTTAGTAGCCTAATAGGAATGGGTGGTGCTCCTATGGCAGCTATTAAAATGGGAGAAAACAAACATGATGAAGCAGAAAATATATTAGGTAACTGCTTATTCTCTCTTACGGTAATTTCATTTATATTAACATTTCTTTTTTTATTTATTGGAGAAGAATTATTATGGTTTTTTGGTGCCAGTGAAAAAACAATAACATATGGTTTAGACTATTTAAATATATATGTCTGCGGAACTATATTTGTACAATTAACACTTGGCTTGAACAGCTTTATTTCAACCCAAGGATTTGCAAAATTTAGCATGCTGACAGTGATAATAGGCGCTGTATCCAATATTATACTTGATCCCATATTAATATTTGGATTAAATATGGGGGTAAAGGGCGCAGCTCTTGCTACAGTTCTGTCACAAGCACTATCTACTATTTGGGTATTCAAGTTTTTTATAGGAAATAACACAAAACTAAAAATATACAAAAAGAATCTAATAATCAATAAAAAAATTATAACTCCTGTATTATTGCTTGGAATGTCTCCGTTCATAATGCAGAGTACAGAAAGTTTATTAAGTATTACTTTTAATACTTCTTTGCTAAAATACGGAGGCGACATCGCTGTTGGGTCTATGACAATATTAGCAAGCATCATGCAAATTATATTTTTACCAGTAGTAGGACTCACTCAAGGAGCTCAACCTATAATAAGCTATAATTACGGAGCCAAAAATAATGATAGAGTTAAGAGTACATTTAAACTGTTAATTAAAAGTGCATTTATTTATACAACATCTATATGGCTTTTAATAATGACTTTTCCAGGCACATTTATAGCAATATTCACCAAAGATCCTGAACTTATGAATTTTACTATTTGGGCAGTTCGAATATATTTGGCTACAGGATTTGTTATAGCTGCTCAAAATTCATGTCAACAAACTTTCGTAGCTTTAGGGCAAGCAAAAATATCAATGTTTTTAGCTTTGTTAAGAAAAATAATTTTATTGATTCCTATGATATACATATTGCCAAACTTCTTCTCCAATAAAGTTTTTGCAGTATTTTTGGCAGAACCCATATCAGACTTCATAGCTGCATTAGTTACTACAATTACCTTTATGTTAAGTATTAACAGAATTTTAGAATCCAACGAATCCCTCAGGTAAAAAAGAAGGGTTTAAATAATATTAAATGCAAACAACCATATTATGAACAATATATTAATGAAGTTCCATGCAACATCAATAATGTTTCTTTTATAATCATTGTTTTTTTTCTTTATTGTGTGTATTATTCCCAAAACACCTAATATGGCAATCGTCCACCCTTCCACGGCCATAGGAATAGCATATTTCAAAATATTGTATTTTACTATACCTTTATAAAACAAAGAAAATAACACAAACAATGAAATTAACTGAATTAAAGGATAAATAATATAAATAGCTTTTTTCAATATTACCCCTCTTATTAAAAAGATTAGGGAAAAGACAATAAATAAAATTGGTATTGATAATTGAATGATTTTACTATGCCACAGTTGAACCTTTGAATATGTTATAGCTGATTCAGTAGCAATTATTATATTATCATTCTTTTCAATAAATTTGATAATACCTATAGATGAAGTATAAGTATTATCACCTATCGGTGTAATTTTTTCATCGTTCAACAAAAACTCACCTTCATTGTTCTTACTAATTTTTATTATTTTATTAGGAATAATATAACTCAATATTTTTTCCGGAGTTTTAAAACTGGACCAGTTGTTAACATAAAGACCTGTTATTTTAGTATCAACATTCATATTATCTATTTCTTTTTCTTCAAATTTACCATATAATAAATCTGTTGCCTTATTCATTACAGCATTTATTTCACTTTCTGGTACATAAGTATTTAAAGATAAGAATATCCCAGTATTTACTTCCGGATATAATGCAATTCGAGTATAAAAGTTCTTTGTTTCTCCTTTTTTGTCATGGTAAATTTTATGGTTTCTTACTTTCCTATTCCACACATATCCTCCACCTTCCATTTCTTCAGACATAGCGAACTGTTTGATAAAAAGTTGATTTTTAAAACTATCAGACAAAATTCTGTTATCCTTATCATCAAGCAACCATATCATATACTTAGCCATATCATGTGCAGTTGAAACTGCTGAACCTTCAGGATATAAATTAATATATGGTTCTAAAGTTTCATTTCCATTCGGCAAATATGCTTTAGAAACTAAAGCAATATCATGCATGTATTCATATGTTGTGTTGTTCATATTTAATGGTAAAAATATTCGTTCCATACAAAACTGAGCAAAATCAATTTGTGTAATAGATTCTATAACATAAGCAGCAAGTGCTATGCCATAATTTGAATAAGAACACACCTCTCCCGGCTTAAAAACTTGTTCTGGCGTATATTTACGAACGCTTTCTGATAATGGCTCCGTTTCACTTACATTAATAACGGCTATACCCGTAATTAATTCTTCAAATCCTGCTGTATGTGTCAATAGTTGATGCATGGTCACAGGATAATTGAATTTGGGAAAATTATCTTCTAAATATATAGATATGTCACTATTCATATCTATTTTTCCTTCTTGGTTAAGAATTTGTGCAGCTACTGCTACGAATGTTTTAGAAACAGAGCCAATACGAAAAGCCGTATACTTGTCATCAACAGCTATATTGTTGTACTCATCTGCATAACCAAACCCTTTACTAAGAATAATACTACCATCTTTAATTACAGACAATACGGCACCCTTTGCTTTGCCCTCTTCAATAATTTCATTTACCATTATGTTAAGTTCATTTGTTAATTCTTTATTCTCCACCGCAAATACAGAAGTGGTCGTATAAGACAAAATTATTAACAGTACAATAAACTTTTTTATAGTTTTAAACATTTTATAACCTCCATTTGTTGTTGAAGTTATTATATAATGTCAATCTAAACTCACCATATTACTTACCTTAAATTTACCTTAAATTTCCTAAAAAGTATTTTTAGTTTATTGATACTATGATATAATGAATGTATCATACCATCGCCTCGGCAATGCAAGCTTAGCTTGCGCTGCGCTCGGCTCAGATATGATATAATAGCCATGAAATCAAATAATAGGGTGATTGAATGAATATATTAATTGCTGAGGATGAATACGACATCAGAAATCTCTTAAAAATAAGCTTAGAAAATGAGGGCTACAATGTTTATGCAGCAAGGGATGGATTAGAAGCTCTTGAAATACTAAAAAAGGAGTCTATTGATTTAGCATTATTGGATATAATGATGCCAAAATTAGACGGATTTAACTAGCTGAGAAAAATTAGAGAAAACAGCACCATTCCTGTTATATTTCTAACTGCCAGGTCTGAGGAAATGGATAAAGTGTTGGGGCTTGGAATGGGTGCTGATGATTATCTTTCTAAACCTTTTTCAATGAATGAACTTATTGCAAGAATTAAAGCGCATTTGAGAAGAAATGTTGATTATTTAAATCCTACTCAAAAAGATACTTCTATTATAAATTATGGTGATTTGAGAATTGATAATAATAGTTGCTGTGCATATTTAAAAAATGAGCTAATAGAGCTTAATGCAAAGGAATATAAACTTTTACTTCATTTTATGAAAAACCCCGAAAAAGTTTTTACAAAAAAACAGCTATACTCCGCTGTTTGGGATGATGACTATTACTATGATGACAATACTATAATGGTTCATATAAGTCATTTGAGAAACAAAATAGAATCTGATAGTCAAAATCCGGAATATATTAAAACAATACGAGGAATAGGTTATAAGCTTCACAAAACAGGTGTCAAATATGAAAAGTAAAATAGCAAATCAATTTATGATGAATTATCTAATTATGTTTCTTTTATCAATTTTAGCAACTATATTAGCATTCTTAATGCTCTCCTATGCAAATAACATAATTTCTAAAATGCTGGTAAAAAACATTTATACAGCAAACTCAATTATGGAGAATGATTACACTAAAATTGACTCTGATTTGATTGTTCAAAATGGTGGAGGCGTCCAGGTTATAAATGATAATTTTGAAGTAGTTTATACAGATGGATTAAATACTTTAGCAAATAAAAAACTAAGTACTGAGGAATTTACAAATTTCCTCATCCAAAGCAAAAGCAAGGGTGTTAAATACAGCTACGATATACTTTACAACTCTGAAGGTAAGTTTTGGCTCGTTGTAACTTTTCCTACTTCTATACGTCTTGATGTATCGTTAGTATACAATAACGAAGTAGGTTCAAGAGACATGAAGGATGTTTCAATTGTGTTTATTACTGTTATACTTTTTTATTTAATTATACTGGCATTATTTGCTGCTGCTTTATCAAGAAATACAGCTTTACGAATTACACACCCACTCAGAAAGTTAACTGAAGGAACAAGACAATTGAATAGAGGAGACTATTCAGTTAGAGTTGATCTTAATTTAAACAATGAATTTGAGCAATTACAGAATACATTCAACGAAATGGCTGAACGAATAGAAAAAGAAACAACTCTGAGAAAGCAATCCGAAGAGGATAGAAAAAAAATGATTTTAGATATTTCTCACGACTTGCAAAATCCGTTGTCAAGTGTTGTTGGATATTCAGAACTATGTCTAAAAAATAAAGAATCACTAAGCAATGAACATATTAATTATTTACAAATAATATATAAAAACGGGCAAAGAGCAAGTAAATTATTAAACGAGCTTTTTGAATTGTCTAAAATTGAAAGCCCAAAATTTTCCCTTAAATTGTCTAAAGTAGATATATGTGAATATATGCGACAAATTTGCGGAGAAATTCTACCATACTTAGAGCAAAATAAATTTTATTATGAGTTCAACATACCTGATACAACTATTTATGCAATGATTGATTCTGAACAAATGAATCGCGTTTTTCATAACCTTACAGATAATGCAATTCGTTACAACAAGGAAGGAACCTTAATAAGCATCAATTTATATGAAAGAAGTGAATGTGTAATTATAGAATTCAAAGATAATGGAATTGGAATTCCCCCTGAATTCAAAACAAGCATATTTAAAAGCTTCTTTAGAGTAGATGATTCCCGCAATTCACAAACCGGTGGAACCGGATTAGGTTTGTCTATTGCACATAAAATTGTGACAGCCCATGATGGAACACTTGAACTATCGACAGAAAACAAAGGCAGCTCATTTGTAATTACACTCAAAAAAATATAGAAATAATAGAACGGAGGTATAATATGAACAGCTTTACATCTGGATTATTATTGGTAACGGTTGGAATGTTATTGGGAATATTAACCTTAATAAAATACAAGTTGTTCTGGGAATTTTTAAACACAAGGTTGCTAAGAAAATGGATAGGTGATTTTAATACTTCAATAGTATTGTATTTAGTAAGTATGCTTTTTATAATAGTTGGAATATTGCTGTCGCTAAATATAATTAGTTAATAATTAAGAATTGTTTATGCAATAAAGAATAAAAAAAATAGAGATTATAAATAATATAATCTCTATAAATATGCCGTAGAAGGGACTTGAACCCCCACGGTGTTGCCACCAACGGATTTTGAGTCCGTCACGTCTGCCATTCCATCACTACGGCTTAACCACTTAAAAATACTAACACATTGAAATATAAAAATCAAGTGGTTTTTTTGCAATTTACATATTAAAAAGTGGTAATTTTTACTTATGATAAGTTTCCTATGATAATGCTGCTTCTTCTGCTTCTAATTCCTCAATTTCAGACATATCGACCTTAGAAATTTGATCAAATTTTTTTTCTATTTTATTTGAAGTTATATAAATTTTATCTACGTCATCCGATACTCTTTTTATATCCTTAGCCAAAGAATCCCATCTATCCTTGTATAGTTTAAATTCTTTTCCTAATTTATTAAGCTCATCATGAATTATACTGGCGTATTTTTCTCTTTCTAAGTTTCTTAGTACTACTTGTACTGTCGAAAGTACCGATAACAAAGTAGTAGGTGATGAAATCCAGACTCTTTTTGAGCTGGCATAATCAATCAAGTCTTGATGATACGCATTTATTTCCGCAAAAATAGCTTCAGCAGGTAAAAACATAATTGCCTGTTCAGAAGTTTTTCCATCTATAATATACTTAGTTGAAATATCATTAATGTGCTTTTTAACATTTGTTTTAAAATCACGTTCATATTGTTTTCTTTCAATTTCTGAGATGTTCTTATCTATCATACGTTGATAATTTTCAAGAGGAAATTTTGAGTCAACACAAATCATTCCCACCGGTTCTGGTATATATAGAACTGCATCGGCAATTGTATCATTGGTCAATTTTTTCTGTAATTCATATATTTTATTGTTATTTTCACCAAATATAGATGTTAATATGTGATTTAACTGAACCTCCCCAAAGGTTCCTCTGCTTTTCTTATCTGTTAATACATCCTGCAATGAAACTATGTTGGTTGATAGACTATCAATTTTCTTCTGAGCCTCATCTATTCTTGAAAGACGCTCTAAAATATTTACAAATGTTTTATTTGTTTTTTCAAACCCTTCATTTAATCTTTCTTCAACACGCATGTTTATTTTATCAAGATTAATACTTATTCTATCATTTAATGATGTAAAGTTATCATTTAATGATTTAGATGTTTCTCCACTGAAATTCATGAATGCCTCAGTCATTTTGTTAGTGTTTCTTTCCATTCTTTCAACGGTTTCAAGCTTATTTGTAAGGATTTCTCTAAGCTGCTTCTGTTCTGAATCCGAAATCTTTTTGGAAACTTGATCTATTAAATATAGATTATTTTGACTAAGATTTATTTTAAGTTCAGATAAAATACGATCTTCCATACCCTGTTTTGATAATTTTGTTAAAATTAAAATACATAATATACTTAAAAATATTAACAATGCTATTATTATAATATCCACGCCTACTCCCTCCAGTTCTACTTTTATATTATAATAAAATCGAACATTTGTCCATATGAAAATATAAAAGACCATTCTTAAGATTGTTTGATAATAATTTTCAATCAATAAGAACCGTCCCTTAGATTACCTTAGATTAGTTATATATTTAGTAGCCATTTAGCGGTGGAAAAATAAATTATAAGTGTTACAGTATCAACAACAGTAGTGATTAACGGACCAGCCATTAAAGCAGGATCTACTTTGATTTTTTTAGCAATAATCGGTAGTATTCCACCTACAATTTTCGCTAATACTACAGTAAAAAATAGGGTAAAACAAACAGTTATGGAAATTAGTAAGTCAATTTTTTCAAAATAGTATAATCTAATAAAGTTTATTAAGGAAAGTACTACTCCGACAATGGTGCTTACTTGTAACTCTTTCCATAAAACTTTAAGAATATCTCGTATATTTATTTCTCCTAATGCAAGACCCCTTATAATAAGTGTTGATGATTGAGATCCTGCGTTTCCACCTGTGTCCATTAACATAGGTATAAATGCTGTAAGTATAACTACTGATTGCAATACTGTATCGAATTTGCGTATTATATTTCCTGTAAATGTTGCTGAAATCATTAAAATTACTAACCATGTCAATCTATTTTTAGCCAACACTAAAGCATTTGTTTTTAGATACTCTTCTTCAGACGGTTGCAAAGCAGCCATCTTCTCAAAATCCTCAGTGTTTTCCTCGTCTATAATATCAACAATATCATCTATTGTAACAATACCTACTAACCTTTTCTCATTATCTACAATCGGCATTGAAAGTAAATCATATTTTTTAAACAATGCTGCTATTTCTTCTTGATTATCATGAGTGTTTACAAAAATAACATCGGTCTTCATAATGTCTTGAACTAATATATTATCTTCACTCAATATTAACTTTCTTAAAGATACAACACCTTTTAATTTCCTAAATTCATCTATTACATAACATGTATGAATTGCCTCTTTATCGACACCTGTTTGTTTTATGTGTTTAATTGCCTGAGCTATTGTCATTTCTTTTCTTAAGTCTACATACTCTATTGTCATTATACTACCGGCAGAATTTTCTGGGTAATTTAAAAATTGATTAATAAGTTTTCTTGTACTTTCATCTGTATTTTTTAGAACCTTTTTAACAATATTAGACGGCATTTCTTCTAAGAAGTCAATTGTGTCATCAAAAAATAACTCATCTAAAATATTCTTTATCTCACTATCAGTAATTGATTCAATTATATACCTTTGTAGGTCATTTGAAGCGTATGAGAAAACTCCTGATGCAATCTCCTTTGGTAAAATTCTAAATATTACTAAAAGTTTTTGTTTGTCTAATTCTTCAAAAAACTGCGCAATATCCACAACATTCATCTTAATAATTTCATTTTTTGCATTAGCATATTTACCGGTTTCAATAAAATTTAATATTAATT
>JAEZGU010000148.1 GCA_023416855.1 Bacillota bacterium | reverse complement strand
CTGTACTCTAAAACACCTTAAACACCTAAAGAACCTTAAGTAACTTAAGTGTGATCTAGTGTATATTGGAGATTATCTCACGGATAATATTTGGAAAACAATGCACCTTTTTATTTGACGCTTACGTATTGAATACCTCAAGACTTCAGCCTCTAAGTTTATAGCTTGAGGCTTTGTTTAGTTTAAGGCAGTATTTCTGTATAATAACTCTATTTATCCTTGAGGCCTTTGGTCTTGAGGATAACAAACTCAGGACCTTCTTTTATTTTCTGTAGAAAAGTTTAATTGGAAAGATAATACCTTGAGACTTTGTTTTATTTTACTATAAATTAATTTGCATGTTAGTATTGAATACCTAAAGATTTCAGCCTCTAAGTTTATAGCTTGAGGCTTTGTTTAGTTTGAGGCAGTATTTCTGTATAATAACTTTACTTATCCTTGAGGCCTTTAGCCTTCATGTTAATAGCATGAAGGTGAAGGCTTGTTTCATTTTATCAAGAATATTACGTAATGACTTTTGCGTTGAGTATAACAACTCAAGGCTTTCTTTGTTTCTTGTAACACTAGTCAGATAGTTATACATTTTTTAAGTCATTAAGCTTTTAAAGTTAAGGCTTTTTCTATTAAGCTTGAATTCAAAACTATTGTTCATATTGTTACTTTGGTATTGGATTTACTTAAAAGACAAGTTAATGTTTATATCAAATATTTCCCATAAAATATAAAATTGAATCCTATAATTTATAGGGCTTTATACTAAGTAAATCGATTAAAAATTCCGAGTTATTACTAATAGTATTTCCCAAAAATTATGGGACAAATAAGTTTAGAAAAATATAACAAATATATGTGAACAACGGCAAACGCCTATATCTGACCTATTTCCAAATTATATAGTCTTAATTTTCAACATTTATGCCAATTATATTTTAGTATTGAAATCTAAATTTGTTGATAATTACAAAAATATATGATAACATAAAATTTACCAGAACGAACAAAACAATACATATAATACAAAAATAAAACATAAAGTCAAAAAAGCACATATTTAACTGAAATAGCAATATTGTCGGTCTAATAATATATTTGCGAGGTGAATTATGTTAAAAGTTGCGCAGAAGGAACTAGAAGATATTCTTCTTGAAGAAGGAATAATTAGTATATCTCAGCTCAAAGAAGCATTGAGACTTAATGTATCTTTAAATAAACCGATTTTGGATATTTTACTAGAGCAAAATATGATAACTCCAAGGGAGGCAGTGTTTGCTAATGCAAAAAGGTTTGATTCCGAATATGTTGATTTGTCCGCTTTTGAGTTAGAAGATAGAAATGTACCTAAGATTATTAGAGAAGAGATTGCTAGAAAATATTGTGTAATACCTTATAAGCTAGAAGATAATGTACTTTATGTAGCGATGAAAGATACCAATGATTTGTATGCTCTTGATGATATAACCATGTCAACAAAATATCAGGTAAAACCTGTTGTGAGCTACGAGGAAGATATCAAAGATTTTATAAATAAAATATACATAAAAGATGTTAGAGATGAGGAAGAAAAACTTTTAAAAGACTTAAAACTATCTGAAGAAGAATTAGAAGAGCTTGATTCAGCAAAAATTCAAATGATATTAGATGCCCAGAATCAAAACAACTCACCAATCTTTAACAAAAAGTTGGGTGAACTTTTTGTTAACAGTGGTCTTTTGACACCAGAAAAAGTTGAGGAATCTCTCAAACTTCAAGCATTAAAGGGTGGCAAGATTGGATCGATACTTGTTAATGAGGGTTTAATAAAAGAGGATATACTTTATAAGTTTTTAGAGGTGCAACTTAAGGTCAATTACATAGATTTACGAGAGGTTGAAATCCCCCCGGAGGTTATAGGTCTGTTAAAAGAAAATATTACAAGGAGGTATAACCTGATTCCGGTGGAACGGGATGGAGATATCCTGAAAGTTGCAATGACAGATCCTGTAGATGTTTTCGCGCTAGATGATTTACGTCTGTCAACAGGTATGGAAATAGTACCTCTACTTGCAAATGAAGAATATATTATTGAGAAACTAAATGATTATTATAATAAGCAAGCTAAAGAACAAGAAGTTAAGGCTCCTGTCACCGAGACTGGAGTTAATATCTCTCCAAGCAGTACTGTTAATATTACAGACTTTGATGAGGAAATTAAAAAGGTTAATGAAGAGATTGCAATTGAGATAAATCTCGAACAGCAGGAAGAAGAGTTAAATGATATAAGTGATGTTTCAAATGCTCCTATTGTTAAAATGGTGAATATTATTTTTCAAAAAGCAATTTCACAGCGTGCCAGCGATATCCATATCGAACCAAACGAGGATTGCATAGTAATTCGATATAGAATAGATGGTCAGCTGGTAGAGGTAATGAAACATGACAAGAAGATATTGTCTTCACTGGTTGCACGTATAAAAATAATAAGTTCTTTAAATATTGCAGAAAAGAGGATACCTCAGGACGGGAGAATCACCATAGCTGTTAATAAAAA
>JAEZGU010000036.1 GCA_023416855.1 Bacillota bacterium | reverse complement strand
TATGATTTGTTTCAATCGTTTAATCATTTCTTCCTGTTCGTTCAATAAATCTACAATTTTATAATTTTGTAATACTCTATCAGTATACCCTTCACCGATATATTCCCCGATTTCTGAGTACTCAAATTTAACACAACTAGGGACTCTATATTTTTCAATCATTTTTTATCAACTCCTTTTTTATATTCTAAATCCTCTAATACATTCATTATATCCAGAATTAAGAAAAACTGTTCTTTCACATCAAGTATATCTAATGAACCCTTTTCTTTATAATTTTCAATGACTTTATTGACTTTATCAAAATTCGTAAATGCACGAATCCCTTTATTATTTAGGTATCCATCAGCATCCTTAAATCCCAAATCTTCCATATATTCATAGAACAAATCTTCATAGTCCATCCATTGACGAAACTCCTGATTTTGTTTAGCTATATCCTCTTGATATTCATCTTCTAAATAATCAATTATATGTACAATTTCATCCACCTCATTATAATTGATTAATTCAGTACAGTAACCTTTTAAAGCATTGATTATTTCAAAATACATGTTTCTAGATACCAGTAAATTTACATAATCACTCATAATTATCATCTCCAGTTATATTCTTTTCAATTTTTTGTGCAGTTGTTTTTCCAATTCCTTTAATTGATGTTAAATCTATACTTTTAACAACACTCACCAAATCAGTTAATGAATCAATATTAAACTCATCAACGATTAATTTAGCAGTTTTAAAACCAACACCATTAATACCCGCCAAAAAATTCAATGCAGGATTATCACTTTCATTTTTAAAATGTTTACATAAAGGTTTGTCATCGAAAATCTTTAACATTTGTTTTTCCATGTAATTAAATGCTTGTGCTTGGTTATGACATTGTGTAACTGTAGTATAACAGTTTAATCTTGCAATCACTCCATAAAATTGGTTTAGACTGAATGGTCTACCAGTGCCTCTTTGTATCATTCTCCTACGATTTTCTTTCTCCAAATCATCTATCGTACCTTCAATCACAACAAAATGCCAATCAAATTCGTCATTCATTCTTTTTACTTGTTCAAATATTCTACCATCCGTTACAGATGATAAGAAGTCAGTCATTTTTTTATATTCAAATATTACACATTCCCCTGTATCACGATTTTCAAACATATAATCCCCTGTTTCTAATTCAAGAGCTAATGGTTCGTATTTGTTAAAAAAACGTTTAGCGTAGCTTACACGAGTTTGCTCTCTCGCATCTATATTAAGAGTAATATCCACCATTTATAATCACCATCCTTAATTATAACTCCTATGGACATGATCATCATCATCAATTTCAAACAATGCTTGTAATTCATCCAAGTAATGTATTCTAAAGTACACTATTTCAGATTTAACAATCACATGTAATTTCTCCATACCATTTTCATCCGTAACTAATAATCCCAATACATCTTCTGTTTCAAAAGCAAAAAAAGAAAAGGGAAAATCAAAATCCCTAGTTGAAACAGCAAAACATAAATTCTCGAATTCCATTCCTAATTCTTCAGCTATTTGCAATAATATTTCTTCAAAATTCACCATAATAACCAAACCTCACAATATTTATTTCTTGAAGTGACAACCCAATAGCCATGAGTTGTAGACTTCCAAATAAAACCCCATTTAGTTTCCATTGAATTCGGTGCTTTTTTCCCAGTCAATTCTATCAACCTCCGTCCATTTAATTTTATGGTTTTTAGAGATATTACCAATTAAAAATGCTGGCGGGACTTCATTTAGAGCCATTTGGTCGGCGTAGGATGATTTATAATTTAAAAATGCTCCACCATATACATAATATTTTGGTTCTAATCCATTACTGGATTTAATATAATCTTTATAAACCATCGCATGATGCAAATGACCAACCATATATATATCTGCACTTATTTTATTAGTATCTCTAATTATCTTTCCTATTGCAAGGTCTCTCCTACTAGCAGAACCTTTTCCATGATGTGTATATATTGAATAAGTTCTATCATTTACTTTAAATTTATCAATATGCCCACCCATACTATAAGGAACCTCCAGCTCTCTTGCCATATCTTTAGCTATATCGTAGTCATAATCCTTTGACAGGCGAAATGAGTGATTTCCTTGGTGATATATTACAATATCATCTTTAAAAGGATATAACAAATCTATGATATATTCTCTCTGCTCATTCAAGTCCATTGATTGTTTAAACGCAGAATTCGCAACAGACTTTGAACTTGCTTCTAACATGTCGCCTAAGCAATATATGCGTTTATGTCCTTTTATTCTTGAAACTACTTTTTTCCAATAATCTAAAAATTCATAATCACATGTGCTTGCACCAACATGTGCATCAGTAAACGGTATGATACTCACCGTTTCATTGCTCCTTATTTTATATTCATCCATTTAATCTCCTCTTTTCTTCGTTTAAAATATCGCAGATTATTTCTGCTGTAATCATATCATCGAAAACTAAATGAAAATAATCCCATTTTTGAGTATCATCTATATAATATGCTCTCGGACTGTTTACTTGCCATAAGTTATCGTTGAAAACACAAAATATCATAAATACCTCAGATAAAGGGAAAGTTTCGATTTTATACTCTATTTTAGTTTCACTCATAATAACCATCTTTCTGTATTTTTGCATTTCCAAATTTCGTTTTTCATAATGCCCCCAATATTTTAACACTCTTGTACTCAGGATTATCATCATACTCAACAGCCTCAACAGTAATACTATCAAGACCATCAATATACTCTAATATCTGTTTAAAATCCACTTCTTTTATTTTCCTTGCTTCATAACGGATAGGTGCACCATTAAGCAATAATACACTTTTTATTATGTTAAAAGCATCACGATAGAAAACAAAGTCTTCATTTGCACCTTTGATTTTTGGATAATTCCTTTTATCAAAGTTAGCATATATCACAAGGTCTTCATCTTCACCGATGATTTTTATTCTTGCTACATTATAACTTTTATCTTCTTTTTCAATGATATC
>JAEZGU010000016.1 GCA_023416855.1 Bacillota bacterium | reverse complement strand
TTACTGCACTGAAAGTTATATCCGAATTGACAAATAAAGATAAGTGAAAAATTGTGGATAATTCTAAAAAATGGGTCATAGCATTATAAATAAATAAAAGCTGTTTCTATCTGCACAGAAACAGCTTTTATTATAATTTGCTAAGCAAATAAACCCATTATACTTTGAAGTAATATATATCCTATAGCAATAGGAGCTAAATATTTAATAGAAAACGCCCAAATTTTAGCCATTCCAAATTTAACTGTTCCATTATTTGTTGCTTCTTCAAGAGCTTTATCTGTTCCCCAAACCCATCCAATAAATACACTAAGTACGAATGCACTTAACGGAAGCAATAAATTTTCTGCAATAAATCCAACTGAGTCAAAGAAATTCATGCCATTAAGGAAAGTGACTTCTCCAAAAGTACCGTTAGCTAATGAAGATGGAATACCTATCATGAATGCTAAAACTCCTAATCCAACTGTAGCTTTTTTTCTGTCCCATTTAAATTCATCACAAACATATGTTACTGCTGCTTCTAATAAAGAAATAGAAGAAGATACCGCTGCAAAAAGCACGAATACAAAGAACAATAGTCCAAAGAATGATCCCATTGGCATTTGTGCAAAAACTCCCGGCAATGTTATAAATAATAATCCCGGTCCTGCTGAAGGATTGTACCCAAGAGCAAATACAGCCGGCAGAACTGCAAATGCTGATAATAATGCAGCAGCAGAATCCAATAGTGGAATTTGAACTGCAGAAGTTGCTAAATTCGTGTCCTTGCCTAAATAGCTACCATAAGTTATAATAACTCCCATACCTAAGCTTAATGAGAAGAAAACTTGAACAAGGGCTGCTACAATTACATCAATACCAAATTTAGACCAATCGGGTTTTAACATATATTCAATCCCAGCAATAGCACCCGGAAGTGTTACAGCTCTAATAACTACAGCTATTAAAATAACAAACAATGCAGGCATCAATACCTTACTAGCTTTTTCAATACCGCCTTGAATTCCACCCATAACAATACCAAGTGTAATTAACATGAATATTGCGTGATAAATAAGTGGTTCAAAAGGTTGGCCAATGAAATTTGTAAATATTGCACCAAGAGCATCCATGTCTGATGTATTAAATTTACCTAAAAGTCCTGATACTATATATTTAATAATCCAACCACCTATTACACTGTAATAAGTAAGAATTAAATAAGATGCTAATATACCGAAAAACCCTGCAAATGCCCAATTTTTCTTGATATTCCTGTAAGCTCCTACCGGACCTTTTTGAGAATGTCTACCTAAAACAAGCTCTGCAAGCATAATTGTAAAGCCTACTAAAACAAGCAAAATAATGTAGGTAACTATAAATACCGCACCACCGTATTCACCGGTTAAATACGGAAACTTCCAAACATTTCCCAATCCAACAGCTGAACCTGCGGCAGCCAATATAAATCCTAATCTTGACCCCCAAGACCCTCTTTCATTATTATTTCCTGACATTTTAACCTCCATAAATTAACTAATATTGCGAATTTAAGCATTCGCTCCCTATGCGGGTGTCAGTTGCGTGATAAACGTTTTTTTATTAACAATAAAAAAATGCAGATAAACTGACATATGGTTACATATGTTGCAATAATCATACCAACTTTAATTATTCCCAAAACATTGACTTTTATTACTTATTTTTCGACATAAATTACGCATACGCAACTTATTGCGTGCAATAAGTTTCATTTTAGCATGTTTTTGCAAAAAATACTTGTGAAAACGTTATATTTATTTAGGCTATTTATGTAATTTTCTTCATAAAAAAAGAAGCCCTATAGGCTTCTTTTTGATTACCTTCCAGCAGGTTTAGTTGAACCAAAAATATTTGAATTATCAAACATGAACTTGCTAATATTATATGCGGCAAGCAACTGATATCTTCCTATTTCTGCTTCCGACAACTTAGTATTTGCATCTAATACTTCTAAGGATGTTGCCATACCATTATCATATAGTAACTTATTTATTCTTGCTGATTCTTTTGCTATTTCCAATGTTTTATCCAAATTAATCAAAGCTCTTTCTGCTTTTATAAGGTTTAAATATGTTTTTCTCACATCAAGCTCTACATTTTTGTATGCCTGTGGAACTTTTAACTCTGCATCCTTTAGTTCTTCTTTTGCGGCTTTATGTTGTCTTAAATTTGATGTATAGTATGCAGTAATAGCATGAGTTTCTATTTTCTGCAGCTCTAAATCATTTTCTGCTGTTAAAATTTCTATTCTATCCTGTTTTGCTTTTTCAATTATTTCATCTAAATTGATTCCGCTTGTTGGAACATAAGATGATATAGTATCTGTTAACACAAATTCAGTATCAAAAGGCAATTCTAATTTGTTTAAAAAGTCTAATTTAGCAATGTTTAAATCGTCTACAGCTGAATCTAAATCAGTCTTTGCTTGTTGTATAGCCATTTCTGCTGCCAACACTTCTGCTTTTGTAGCTGAACCGTTATTAAATTTCAAGTTAACAACTCTTAATTGTTCATTTGCTTTATCAAGCTTAGCTTGGTTAATTTCTATTGCCTTCTCTTTCAATAAGACATCGTAATATGATGATGTTATATCAATTTTAATACCTATGAGCAAGCTTTCTTTTGTTTTCTTTAATTCTTTTGTTTTTAATTCTTCAGCCTTTGAGTAATAACCATTTTTTGATAATATAAAACTCACATATTGATCTCCACTAATATCCATAGTTCCCATAGGCAGGTTACTCATTTGTTCATATAACTCTTTTGCATTCAAGCCTAATCTTTTAGCATCTTGCAATTGTTTTATGCCATCATCTATCTTCCACATTTCTCTACTATTTTCAGTAGCGATTTTAACTGCTTCTTCAATTGTTAGTTCTAATACCTTATTTTCAACTGAAGCATCCTCTGATTCTGCAGTAACAACATTCATCAGTGTGCTAAGCACTAAAATCATTACTAACAACAATGATATTTTTCTCTTCATATGTACTCCTTCTTAAGTTTAAATTTCTATTTTTCGCCAAATCCATTATACAATAAATCAAATATAATGTCATCCTTAGATAGACTATTATTTTTTTTGTGCAGCTTAAGCTTTGAATATTCGCTCATGGTTCCAACAATAGAGCATGCAACCATTTCAGAGGGTATTTCTTTCTTTACAACACCCTCATCCTTGCCTTGATCAATCATTTCAATAATAATTGTATTCATTTCAGAAATATATTCGAACAATGTAATCACAAATTTTTCTGATATTATGTTTTTATAAGACATTATATAATTAATTGGATTCTTATCAAAATCTTCTTCAAAGGCAGCTTCTTTTCCTTTAAAAAGCAAAAATAGTTTTTCATTAAATGAGATATTCATATCTTTAATTTCTTTTACATATTTGTGAATTGATTTAACATAATCAACGCAAACTTCATCGAAAATTTCTTGCTTGCTTTTGAAATATTCATACAAGGTTCCTTTGCCTACATTAGCGCCTATTGCAATATCTTCCATCTTAGTTTTATGAAATCCATTTTCTTTGAACAACATCCTTGCCGAATTTAATATTTCGTTTCGTTTATTGTTTTTTTCAATCATTATATATGCTCCGGAGTCACTTTATTTTTCTTGAATTTTCTTTTGAAAAACTCTGCCATATCATCAAATATTGTATACATAACAGGCACAACAACCAACGTTAAAACTGTTGCAAGTGCCAACCCTCCTATTACAACAACTCCCATTGATTTAGTCAATTCAGCACCTTCTCCTATGCCCAACGCCATAGGAACTAATCCTAATATTGTAGTCAAAGCAGTCATCATAATTGGTCTTATTCTTATTGGCCCTGCCTTCATAATTGCAGATGTTCTGTCTTCCCCATTAATTCTTCTGTTGTTTATATAGTCTACTAAAACAATAGCATTATTAACAACTATACCTACCAATATAATCAATCCAATTATACCAATTACATTTAAGGGAATTCCTGTTATAAATAAACCTATAAATCCCCCAGATAAAGCAAGTGGTACTGAGAACATTATTGACAATGGTTGCAAAAGTGATTCAAATTGAGCAGCTATTATCATATAAACCAATACTATAGCAACCAGCATAACCATTGCTAAATCAGTAAAGGTTTCTTGAATTTGCTCTGTTTCTCCCCCAAAAGTATAGCTATAACCATAAGGCATTGTATATTCACTTAAAAGTTTTTGGATTTCTGTTGAGACAGTTTGAATATCTCTGCCTACAACACCACCTGTCACAGTAAGTACTCTTGTTTGATTTTCTCTCATAATGCTGACTGGCCCTTTATCAATTTTTATATCAGCAATTTCAGACAACGGAATGTTGCTTCCCATGGGTGTAGGTATAGGCAGCATTTCCAATAACGAAATACTTTGTCCATACATATTATCACCTTTTAATACAACATCCAACTCATTACCATCCATTTTAAACTTAGTTACATTTGAGCCTGATAATGTATTTTTTACTGCAGATCCTACTTGTGCTGTTGTAAGACCATATTGTGAAGCTATGCCTCTATCTAATGAAACCTGAACCTGTGGTATGCCATCCTCATAGCTTGTAGAAACTTCCCTCGTGCCTTCAACTTTTTCTATTAAACTTTTAAAATCATTACCTATACTCACAAGTGTTTCCATATCATCACCTTTAATACTGATACTAATGGCACCTGTACCTACACCCATCATCATCATCGATGATTCGGATACGCTTATTTCCGCACCTGGTATATCCTTAACAATTTTTCTTATTTCATCACTGACTTCTTTAGCACTTCTGTCTCTTTCATTTAAATCACTTAAAATTACACTCATTGTGCCGGTGCTACTACCACCACCACCTATATTCATCATATTTCCACTTCCTGCAGAAGTGAATATGGTAGTAATTTCAGGTATATCCTGTATCACCTCATGAACCTCTTTAAGTACTTTGTCGACTTCTTTTGTTTCAGATCCTGCAGGGAGGTTCACATTAACATTTATCATACCTTCATCAGTTGCAGGGAAAAATTCTGCTCCAACTGATGACACCATTACAATACTTACAACGAATAATACTATACTGATTACAATAGTGATTAATCTATGGTTTAAACTAAACTTAAGTACTTTTTTGTAAAATCTTACTAAAAATCCGTGTTTTTGCTCTTGGAGCTCTTCTGACTCTAAATTTTTTACTGATATAAGCTTAGAAGATAACATTGGAACTAAAGTCAAAGCAATTAACAAGGAACTAAAAAGTGCAATTACTATGGACAAAGCAAAATCCTTAAAAATAGTTGCAGCTAATCCACCTGTAAACACTATAGGTATAAAAACAGCTACAGTTGTTAATGAGGATGCTGTAACCGCCATAGCCACTTCATTTGTACCCTCTACTGATGCAGTAATTCTATCTACACCTAAACTTCTTTTTCTATATATATTTTCAAGAACAACAATGGAGTTGTCAACAAGCATACCTATTCCTAAAGCCAACCCCCCTATTGTCATCATATTTAATGTAATATCTGCGAAAAACAATATTACAAAGGTTGTAATTATTGATATAGGAATTGAAAGCGCGATAACCAATGTTGTTTTGAAGCTCCTTAAAAATATCAACAATATAACAATAGCCAAAATACCACCCATTATAGCCGTCCTTGTTAAATTATTAATGGCAAAATTTATATAATCCGCTTGATCAAATACATTAGCAATAGTTAAATCAGGATATTCGCTTTTTATTTTTTCAATTTCTTTATTTACTAACTTTGAAACATTAACAGTATTTCCGTCTGATTGTTTCATCACAGATACTTGAACAACTTCTTTGCCATCCAATTTTGTAATTGAAGATTGTTCCTTATTGACTATATTCACTTCTGCAATATCAATTAAACGTACAGTTCCGCCTCTATTTAAAGGGATACTCAAATTTCTAATTTCTTCTAAAGATTTAAACTCACCTACAGTTCGAACAGTCAATTCGTTATTACCTTTGCTTACTGTGCCACCGGGAAGATTTATATTTGCCGCTTGAATTATTTGAGTTATATATGATGAGCTTAGATTATAACCCTTAAGAGCTTCTTCTTTAAGCATTATTTCTACTTCTTGAGTTAACCCTCCTGAAACATTGGCCGAAGCTGTTCCCTCTATACGTTCAAGTCGTGGTGATATAACATCCTCTGCAATTTTTTGTGTTGTATGTATATCTCCTTTGCTTGAAACAGCCATTTGTATTATAGGCATTGAATTTGGGTCGAGTTTAGCTATTAATGGTGAGGATGCGCCTTCAGGCAAAAAACCCTCAATCATATCTATATTTTCCCTCAATTGAAGCATGACATCATCCATATCAGTACCAAAATTAAATTGCATAAGAACTAATGAGCTTCCCTCATTTGAATATGAAATTATGCCATCAATATTTTCAACCGTTGCCACTGTTTGCTCCATTGGCTTTGTTATCAAATTTTCAATTTCTTCAGGACCCGCTCCTGAATATGTTGTTTGAACCATTACATAAGGCAGCTCCATTTGTGGAAGCAAATCAATTTGAAGCTTACTTAAAGATACTACACCTAATACAATAACGATTAAAATCATCATTGTGATTGTAACAGGTTTTTTTACCGAAAATTTAGCAAACATTTATTCACCCCTTACAACCTTAATTTTACTGCCATCTGTTATGTAATCTTGACCTTTCACAATAACTTTTTCACCTTCTGATAATCCGGATTTGATTTCTACGTATGTTCCTGTATCAAGCCCTACTGTTACTTCTTTTTCAATTGCAGTATCACCACTTGTTACAAAAACATATTTCATATTATCTTTTTCCTTAACCGCTTCTGTTTTAACAGCTATTGTGCTTTCAATCCTGTCAGTATTTAAGTAAACTTTAGCAAACATACCCGGTTTTATGAAACCATCATTTTGAATTACTATATCTACATTGTATAAATTAGTAATCAAATCTGCCGAAGATGCAATGCTGTTAATAACAGCTGATTGTTTGTAATTAGCTGCATTTATTTCAACAGTTACTGTATCACCTTTTTTAATTTTATTAACTAAATTGCCAGTCACACCAAATTCAATAGTTATACTGTCTGAGTCAACTATAGTTATCGGTGGATTGCTTGATGTTGCATATTCACCTTCTACGATATTTATGCTTGATATCACGCCTGCTATAGGCGCCTTAACTTGTGCATTTTCCAACATCGAAGCAGCATTATTATAAGCAACTCTTGCTTGCTCCATTCCCATTCTTGCTGCTTCCAATGATTCGTCAGATGCTGCAAGCTTCGCTTGCTCATATTGAGTTTCGGGAATTACCCCTTCTTCATATAACTTTTTAACCTTCTCAAAGTTATCCTTTGCACTTTGTATTTGATTGTTACTTACTTCAAAACCCGCTCTTGCTGCTTCATATGCAGCAAAAGCCTGATTTACCTGTTTAGATATATCATCTTTATCCATCACAAACAGCACATCATCTTTTTGTACAATATCTCCAACTTTTACATTTATTTTTTCTACTTTTCCTGCCATTAAAGGAATTACAAAAACATCCTTGTCAGCAAAGACTTTAGCCGTCATTATATTTTCAATAAATAATTCCATCGGCTTAACAGTTTCCACCTCTACTGCAGTATAGCTTTCTTCCTCGTCAACCGCCACTCCTTGGTTACTGCAGCCAGCTAATACAATTGTAACAATTAATAATAATGTCAAAAATTTCTTCAAAGCTTCCTCCTCTTTTTCGACCGACCGGTCAGTTTCATGAAAATTCTATCATTGAAATTTTATATTGTCAATAATAAACATGTAAAATATTCAAATTTAAATTAAATAATACATTCCGTACACTAATGACTCCACACCCTATTTTACTTATATTTATTAATATAGAACATTATTATTAAAAGTTTATTAATTATTAATTAATGCTTAATTAATTGTTAAATCATTTGTAAATTTGATTTTAATCAATGTTTTTTTACTTTTTATTTATTATAATTGTGACATAATAATAAATAAGGAGAAGTTGATATGATAAAGAAAATAAATAGCTATAAAAATCATATAACCGCAATTTCAGGTATATTGATCGTATTAGGATATATTATTAAATTGACAGGAATGGGCAATGTAAGAGATGTAATGTTGATAATTGCTTCAATATTAGCCGGCATACCTATAGCAATTAAAGCATGGCAAGCACTACGCATGAAAGCTTTTAGTATTGAACTTTTAGTTACTATTGCAGTTATAGGGGCATTATTTCTTAAAGAATACACTGAATCATCAGTTGTAACATTCTTATTCCTCTTTGGTGCTTACTTAGAAGCACGTACTTTGGAAAAAACTCGTTCATCTTTAAAAAATTTAATTGAAATGGCTCCTCAAGAAGCAACAGTTATAAGAGACAACAAGGAAGTCAATGTTCCTGTAGATGATGTCAATGTTGGTGACAGAATCATTGTTCGTTCAGGTGGTAAAATTGCAGTTGATGGTATTATAGTATCAGGTAAAGCATCAATTAACGAAGCGGCTATAACAGGAGAATCAGTTCCTGCTTCCAAAAAAGAAAATGATAGAGTGTTTAGTGGCACAATTGTTGACAATGGATATATAGAGATGATAGCAGAAAAAGTCGGTGATGATACAACATTTGCTAAAATAATAGAATTAGTTGAAGAGGCTCAAGAGGCTAAATCTAAGGCACAGAGATTCTTAGATAAGTTTGCTAATTTCTATACTCCAGCCATTGTGATTATGTCAATAATAGTTTTTTTAATTACAAGAGACCTTCATTTATCTATTACATTTCTTGTAATAGCATGCCCGGGTGCTTTAGTTATTGGTGCTCCCGTATCTAATGTAGCAGGTATCGGCAACGGTGCTAAAAACGGTGTCTTAATAAAAGGCGGAGACGTAATGGATAGATTTTCTAAGGTTGATACTTTAGTATTTGACAAAACAGGTACATTAACAAAGGGTAAACCGGAAGTTTCAGGTATAAAGGTATTTAATAATATTGAAGAAAATGAATTGCTAAAATTGGTTGCTGAAGCTGAAACAATTTCTGAACACCATTTAGGTCAAACAATAGTTAAGGAAGCAAAATTAAGAAAAATTGATTTAAGTAATGAACCTGAAAACTATGAAGTTATTAAAGGTAACGGAATTATTGCAAAAGTCGAAGGTAAAAATTTAGTTGTTGGTAACAGAAAATTAATGGATGCTGAAAACATTACAGTATCAAATGAAATATCAGAATATGCAATTGGACGTGAAAAGAAAGGTAACACTGCAATATTTGCAGCAATTGATGGCGAAATTGCAGGGATATTCTCTATAGCTGATAAAATACGTGATGATGCTAAAATTGCTCTAACTCAAATGAGAAAAAATGGAGTTAGGAAAATAATAATGCTGACAGGAGATAACAGACATACTGCTGAGCTTGTAGCTAAACAATTGGAGCTTGATGAATTTTACGCCGAGCTTCTCCCACAAAACAAGGTAGAATATGTTAAAAAATTAAAGGGTGAAGGTAGAATGGTTGCAATGGCAGGGGACGGTATTAATGATGCACCGGCAATAGCTACAGCTGATATTGGTTTAGCCATGGGTGAAGGTGGAACAGATGTTTCCATGGAAACTGCAGATGTTGTATTAATGGCAGATAAGCTTCTACAATTCTCACACGCTTACTCTTTATCTAAAGCAACTATTAGAAATATGAAGCAAAATATATTTATCGCAGTAGCTACAGTATTTGTATTGTTAGTAGGTGTTTTAATGGGTGGTGTTCACTTGGCATCAGGAATGTTCATTCATGAAGCAAGTATTCTTGTAGTTATTCTAAACGCAATGAGATTAATAAAATTCAAAGCATAAATGAAAATAGATGAAAATGTGACAGTTAATATCATTAACTGTCACACAAATCTCACATTAGTTATTAATATGCTCTTGCAGCATATATCATATGCTTAGCAGGCTTTCCGCAAATATGGCATTTGTCTCCTAAATTTTCTTGCTCAAAAGGAATGCATCTAATTGTTGCACCTGTTTCCTCTTTTAATTTATCTTCACATTCTCTTTCGCCACACCACATCATTTTTGCAAATCCAGGACGATTTGGAAGCTCTTTTTTGTATTGCTCATAATTCTTAACTTTATATGTGTTTGCTTCTCTGTGGGCTTTTGCTTTTTCGAACATATCATTTTGCATTGTATCAAGCATTTCTGCAATTGTATTTTCAATATTATCAAGAGAAATAAATTCTTTCTCTAATTTATCTCTTCTAACTGCAACTGCCTGATTGTTTTCTATATCTTTAGGTCCTATTTCTATACGAATTGGATATCCCTTCATTTCATATTGGTTAAATTTCCATCCTGGAGAGTTTTCTGTGCTGTCATCTAATTCAACCCTTATTCCTTTTGATTTTAAGCTATCATAAAGTGCATTGGCTTTTTCTAATACACCTTCTTTCTTTTGAGCAATAGGAATTATAACTACCTGTGTTGGTGCCATTCTTGGTGGTAAAACAAGACCCCTGTTATCTGAATGAACCATTATAAGCCCGCCTATTAATCTTGTAGAAATTCCCCATGAAGTATGGTATGGAAATTGCTCTTTACCATCTCTACCTTGGAATTTTATTTCAAATGCTTTAGTAAAATGCTGGCCTAAATTATGAGATGTTCCTGCCTGCAATGCTTGACCATCATGCATCAATGCTTCCATGGTATAAGTCGCATGTGCTCCGGCAAATTTCTCTTTTTCACTTTTTTGTCCCACTACTACAGGCATAGCCATTAGATCCTCAGCAACCTGTCTATATATATCAAGCATTTGAAGTGTTTCTGCTTGTGCTTCTTCTTCAGTTTCATGAAGTGTATGACCTTCCAGCCATAAAAATTCAGAAGATCTCAAAAATGGTCTTGTTGCTTATACCCATCTTACTACACTACACCACTGATTATATAAATATGGTAAATCTCTGTATGAGTTTAACCATTTTGCATACATATGACATATAATTGTTTCAGATGTAGGTCTAACTACTAATCTTTCTGCTAATTCTTGATTACCTCCATGTGTAACCCAAGCTACTTCAGGAGCAAATCCCTCAACGTGTTCCTTTTCTTTTACTAGCAAGCTTTCAGGAATTAATAATGGAAAATACATGTTTTTGTGTCCTGTTGCTTTAAATTTCTCATCAGCAAATTCCTGGATTTTCTCCCACAATGCATAACCATAAGGTCTTATTACCATAAATCCTTTAACAGGAGAATAATCAACCAATTCATTTTTCAATATTACATCTGTATACCATCTGCTGAAGTCCTCTTCCATAGGTGTAATTTCTTTTACAAAATCTTTTTCTTTTTTAGCCATAATATCTCTCCCTTATAAATAAATAAACCGCCTCTATACTTAGAGGCGGAATTCCGCGGTACCACTCTATTTACTGCAATGTAGCAGCATCTCATTTGGAAAATAACTCAAAGACGGGTTCTTTATACAGAGGGACAAAAGCCTCACACCAATAGCTTTCTCTCTTTAGACCATGCATAAATACTATTTCTTATCACAGTTTATATTAAATTTAATATATATTATATTATTATTTATTCTTTTGTCAACTCTAACTTTTTAAAAATTTATTTTGTAAAAATATGTAAAACTTATTTAAATTATGTTATAATAGTATTATTATATACTTATTCAAAGGAGAGAGCCGTTATGTTCGTTGATAAAAGTAATCTAAAACCAGGCATGATATTAGCAGCAGATCTTATTTTAAGTGATAATGAGAATAATGATGTACTTCTTGTTGAAGGACAAGTATTAAATCAATTTTATATCAATAAAATTTCATTGTATGATTTTGATGGAGCCTATATAAAAGGTAAAGCCTTCAGTGATTTAATCTTAGAGCCGGAATTAGATAAAGAATTAGAAACAAAAGCTCTGTCTGAAATTAAAAATTTCTACACCAGTTTGGATTACAATAACGGAAAAGTAACAAGTGAATCCATAAGTATATTCTCAGAAGTAGTAGAAGAATTAGTATCCGATTTATTATACAAAAAAGAACTTACTAACAATATTATGATTTTTAGAAATCATGATGAATACACTTACCAACACTGTTTAAGTGTTGCAAATCTAAGCATTTCAACAGGAATATCCTTGGGGCTAAAGACTGAAATGCTACATGACTTGGGTATGGCAGGATTTTTACACGACATAGGCAAGACTGTAATATCTAAAGACATCATTAACAAAACAAGCAAGCTTACAGAAAATGAATATAAAATCATGAAAACTCATCCATTTGTGGCTATAAATATGTTAAAGGGCCGCGTATCTAAAGAAATCCTTGAAGGAATAGTATCACACCATGAAAAATTTGACGGAACAGGTTATCCATATGGCAAAAAGGGGAAAAATATCAGCTTGTATGGTAGGATTTTATCTATTTGTGATGTATATCACGCCCTAACCTCTAACCGTTCATATAGAAAACCATGTTTCCCTCCTGAAGTTATGGAATACTTAATGGGTAACGCTGAGAAACATTTTGATTATGAAATTTTAACTGTATTTCTAAAAAATGTAGTTGCTTTTCCTGTGGGTACATATATTAAATTAAGCAATAATAAGACAGGTGTTGTTATAAAAAATAATATAGAAAACAATTTAAGACCTATTATAAGATTATTAAATCCTGACAATACTACAGGAGAAGAAATAGATTTATTTAAAAATCAACATTATATGAATGTAACAATAATTGCATAAAAAATAGATTAATAAACTTGGACAGGGGTATATTATTAAAAGAACTTCATATCATATAGAAGTTCTTTTTTTAAAATATTAGGAGGAAAGAGTATGAAAAAAAGAGTTTTAAGTTTAGTTTTAGTTACATTATTAATTCTAAGCAGTTTCAGCTCCGCGTTCGCAACTGACAACATAGAAACTACAAGAATTACTATTATCCACACTAATGATACACACGCAAGATTAGTAGGCACAGATAACGAAATAGGATTTGCTAAAATTGCAACGCTTATTAAAGAGACAAAAGAGATAAATCCTAATACATTAGTCCTTGATGCAGGAGATACACTGCACGGTATGCCTATTGTAAACATTAGCAAAGGTGAAAATTCTCTTAAAGTATTAGAAGCTGCAGGATATGATTACATGACATTAGGAAATCATGATTTTAATTATGGTCAAGAAAGATTACTGCAATTAAGAGACTTATCTAATGTTGAAATGATAAGTGCCAATGTTTTTAAAGAAAATGGAGAAAGCTTATTTACTCCTTATGTAATTAAAGAAATAGGTGGCTTAAATGTAGGAATATTTGGATTAACAACTCCTGAAACATCATACAAAACTAGTCCTGACAATGTAGTTGGTATAAAATTTGATGATTCTATAGAAATATCAAAGAAAATGGTAGAAGAGTTGAAGGATAAAACTGATGTTATAATTGCACTTGCACATATTGGATTAGATGAAAGTTCAGTAATAACCTCAAAGCAAATTGCAGAAAGTGTTGAAGGAATAGATGTTATTATAGATGGTCACAGTCATACTATTTTGGAAGACGGTTTATTAGTAAATAACACACTTATAGCACAAACAGGAAACTATGGTCAAAATTTAGGTATAGTAACTATAGATATTCAGAATGGCCAAATTATAAACAAAAAGGCTGAGTTGGTTTCTGCTGCTGCAGTAAAAGAAACTACCGAAGATCCTGACGTAGCTAAAATAATAGAAGATATAAACGAAGCTAATAAAGAAACTTTCAGTAAAGTCGTAGCTACAACTGATGTATTCTTAGATGGGGCAAGAGAAAACGTAAGAACAAAAGAAACTAATCTTGGTAACTTATCTGCAGATGCTGTCAGAGCTGCTGCAGGATCAGATATTGGATTTGTTAATGGTGGAAATATAAGAGTTTCTCTTGAAGTAGGAGATATAACATTTGGTAGATTAGCAGAACTATTCCCATTTGGTAATACTGTTCAGGTTAAGAAAATTACCGGAGAAGATTTAATTAAGGTTTTAGAGCATTCAGTAAGCGGATATCCAGCTACTCAAGGTGGATTTTTACATGTAAGCGGTATGTCTTTTGCATTTGATCCTTCAAAAGAAGTTGGTTCAAGAGTTATTGAAGTTACTGTTGGTGGCAATCCACTAAATAATGACGCAGAGTATACTGTAGCAATTAATGATTTCTTGGGCATAGGCGGAGATGGATATGAAGTATTTAAAAATTATCCTATATACGGTGAAGTAGGTACATATGAAGAAGTGTTTGCAGATTATTTAAATGCTAACGGAACAAAGGGTAGCGAGGTTACTGGAAGAATTACTGTAAAAGAAACAGTTGTGGAAGAAACACCTGAACCAACACCTGTTGAGCCTGCGCCTGTTGAACCAACACCTGTTGAACCAATACCTGTTGAACCTGTTCCTACAGAAGTAATTTACATAGTAGTACCGGGTGATGTTTTATGGAAAATCGCGGAAAAATACAACATTGCATGGGAAGAATTAGCGAAATACAACAATTTAGCTAATCCACACTTAATATTCCCAAGTCAAGCAATAAAAGTACCAACTAAATAATAAAAATAATAAAGGATTTGTGCATGCACAAATCCTTTATTTATCTGTTCATTGTTCTCTGTTCAATATAATTATGGAAAGTTCCGGTGGTGCCATAAATCTCATTGGAATTTGAGAAGTTCCTAAGCCTATATTTACATACAAATTAGTCTGTCTGTAATTTTCAAAACTATACAGTCCTCTTGTATATTTCTTAGCCAATAATGGTAAGGAGTTTATAAAAGGTAAGTTTATCTGTCCTCCGTGACTGTGTCCTGATAAAAACAAATCAATATTATATTCTAACAAAAAACTTATTACATCAGGCTCATGGCTTAAAACTATATTATAGCTGTCTTCATAAAGCATTTCTACAACTGATTCTCTGTCATAATTACCAAATATAGAATCATCCATACCTATAATATTTATATTGTAATCTTTCAAAAATATATTTTCATTTTTTAGTAATGCAAATCCACTATTTATCATAATTTGTTCATATACTCTCTCTGCTCCGCCTCCATAATCATGATTGCCGTATACAGCATATTTACCTAAGGGTGCTTCAATTGTATTCAATATTTCCCATATTTTATATATACTATCTTTGTTTTCATATTTATTGAATTCATCTATTAAATCTCCATTGAAAACAACAATGTGAGGTTTTTCATCATTGATTCTATCAACTGCCTTTATTAGGTCGTTTTCATTGAAATGGCTTGATAAATGCGTATCAGAAAATTGAAGTACTTTTAATTTTTTTACATTTTCATTTAGAAAATTACTACTGATGTTCTCATACCTAACTGTTAACAAATTAGGTTCAACAAATCGTGCATATATAAAAACAAAACAAATTGTTATGATAATTAATAAAATAAAGCTAATTACTTTTCTCACTTTAGTACTCCCTGACAATATTCATTTTGAGTATAACAAAATAAAATAAAAAAATAAAGCTAAACTTGTAGTTTTATCTATTATCCCAAGCTAACTTTATTTTTAGTCCATATTTACACGATTTGTCTTTCTTCTTCATCACATATGTAAAACTCAACGTAGTTGGTCAAAATGTCAATATAGTTAAATGAAACTACTCTCCTAAGTCCGTTATTTTCCACGTGGACAGTAAAAATTGATGGATACGTATCAGCAATTACTCCTTCTTTAATATGCGATCTGCTTTTCCCTTTTCGTACTTTAAATTTTACTTTTTTACCAACACAGCCTTCGAC
>JAEZGU010000306.1 GCA_023416855.1 Bacillota bacterium | reverse complement strand
ATCTCACAAGCTGAGGTTCACCAAGCGCTTTCTCATCATAATTTTCGGGATCATACGGTGTTCCATCCGCAAAATAGCCGTTTTTCATGAATACATAGGATGCGTCCTGCGCCGCGATATTAAAGGTCGTTTCCAGCGCGGAAAGAGCCGCTTTCACGCTCTGTTCGTCAGCATTGATGCTCACCTCAAAATCGATACCGCTTTTGGCTGATTCGATGTCCTCGGCGCGCTGCATAAAATCACCCGTGCGTCCAAAACCAATAGCCTTTGCAATCACGTCCTCATAGTCGGTCGTCAAACCCACAGCCTGCGAATCCAGAGTTGAGATTTGTCCGCCGATGTCAAATTGCAGCTGGGTATCTCCCATAAGGTCGTCAGCAAGGCCCTGCGTGGCTTCGCGCGCTTGCTCTTCGGTCATGCCCGAAATATCAACGCCACCAACCGAAACGCCCTGCATCACCGTGTTGTATTCCATGATACGATCAATGTTGCTCACGTCTGTGCTTCCGAAATACCAAACAGCACCCGCTCCCAATGCCACCACAAGCACGCTCGAGAAAACGATCAGAAATATCTTTAGCCCTTTTTTATTGTTCTTCAGGGCATTTTTTGTCACCGTCATTGTCGCCATTTCGGCCATTTATTCATCCTCCAAATAAGCTTATGCAACCGCTCTCATCATATAATATATCGCTGAATTTGTAAACCAAATCCATATTCATCCGTATACTCAAAAAATCTATTCGACAGAGTCCGCAGGCACGGTATCAGGATCCGCTCCGTTCACATAGGTGACGCCTTTAAACGCTTTATATGTGTCTTTCGAAAAGAACTCTGATTTCACCACATCTCCCGCATCATTGACATACTGCTTGTACACTTCCCACGTCTGGCCATCGCGCGACTTCACCCACTCAATTGATTTACCGGCCCCGATGGAACCGCCTTCCGGGTCCGTTGCCGTATTAAAATGATATTCGGTTTCGGGCGCTTTGTCTGTCGCCACCAGCGTCGTCTTAAATTCAACTTTATAACCATGCGTCAGCGGCGGCCCATACACGTTGATCGTCAGTTCCTTCTCCTCTTCATCAAGCACCGTTTCAATATAAACAGGCATGTCATAAGGATTGGATATTTTCAATTCGGGCCCGCCTGTGCTGATCGTCGCATCCATCCCCTTGGGTATGTACGACGAAGGCCAGCTGTGTGCCTTTCTGTCAACAATCGTGAGCTCTGCGCGGATAACGGCATTGTACAGCGTGCTGGACACCTGACAGACACCGCCGCCCACCTCCATGCGGTATTTGCCGTCAGCAATACCGGGCGCGTAAGCCCAACCGACCGTCTCGGCTGTTTTATCGTCTCTCGGGCCTGCCGCATCGTTGATGGACCACGTTTCGCCAGGCTGAATAATGACACCGTTCACAATCCCCGACATGATGCGAATGTTTGTGACACGGTCGGGGTCATCGAGACCGCTCCCGTCAAAGGACGATGAGAAGGTGCCAATCAGCTGTGTGTTGGCTTTGAGCGTCGCCACGTCAATGCTCGGGTTTGTGATAATCGCCGGCGCTTCCACCACACCATAGTTGCCGCTGTTGATATTCTCGCATATCAGCTTGGCAAACGCCGATGCGTCGATATCCACGCCTGTGACCGCTTCGATATACTTAAAGCGCTCTTCTCCTTGCATATCATCGAGAATCTCCAGCGTCGCATCCTGCGGCAGCAAATCAATCGTGGGCTTGATTGCGGTCAGTTTTTCCAGCACGACCGCTTCTTGCGCATACATACTGAGTTTAAAATCGTAGCCGCTTTCCTGAGCTTGCATCTTCTGCTCTCTTACCAAAGCGCCGTCACCAAGCTGTCCGAACTTCATCGCTTCCGTAAGCGTCGTGTTCATGCTGGAGGTAATTCCAAGCTCCTTCGCACCCAGCGTGTATTCATGGCCACCGGCTGTGAAGGTATAAGAAAATCCGTCCTCCATTTGCTGCGCGATAGATAAAAGCGTGCTGTTTGCGAGCGCTTCGTCCATGGTTTGGCCTGAAATATCAACGCCTTCAACAGATATACCCTGAATAAAATGGCCGCTCTCCATCAATTGGGCTTCGCGTTCTTCCTCTGTCATACCCGCACCGGACAAGAGCAGTATCAACACCACGATCAGCGCAATAATTAATATGCCAAATGCCATAAACAGCATTTTAAATGTCTGATTCTTTTTACTTGTTCGCCTTTGCATGCCTTTTGGTTCTCCCTCCCACTATGCAATAACACAGCTTAAGATACATTAGATAAAAGCCTTTGTAAATACAAAAGCATATATTGTCAATGATTTAACATTTTTGTCACGTGCGTTTAATCCATGCTTTTTATTATCTTAATAATTGCTTTCCTTTGACGGGGTCCGTCATATTCGCAGAAATAGACGCTTTGCCATGTGCCAAGCACCAAACGGCCGTCTTCAACGATCACCGTCAGTGAGAACCCGGTCATCAGCGCTTTTGTATGCGCATCGGAATTGCCTTCGCTGTGATAAAAACCGCTGTTTGGCACCGCACGCTCAAGTGCGAAAAGCACGTCACGCGTCACATCGGGATCGGCGTTCTCATTGATCGAGACGCCCGCGGTGGTGTGCGGAACAAATACGGTAACAATCCCGCTTGTCACGCCGCTTTCCTTAACCGCTCGGCTGATTTCATGTGTGATATCGATAAGCTCGCATCTCTTTGAACTGCGAATATTAACTGTTTTCACTTTTATCCCTCATATGATAGGAAAGAATATATAAGCTGTCGCTTAAATGCACGTTTTCC
>JAEZGU010000300.1 GCA_023416855.1 Bacillota bacterium | reverse complement strand
TAGTTAGAGACATATGTCTCATAGCTTCAGGTATTCCAGGAGTATTTCTTTTTATAACTTTCAGAGTTGCTTCAGGAGTAACATCTCTTTTAGAAAATCCTGTACCCCCATATGTTAAAATTAAATCAAGATGAAGTTCATCACACATGTATATTAATTCTTCACAAATTAAATCCATTTCATCCGGGATTATTTTATAATAATCTACCTTATATATATTTTCATCTAAAGCTTCTTTTATGGCCGGCCCTGTGCCATCAATTCTTTCTCCCTTTGACCCTTTATCACTAATGGTCAAAATTCCTGTTCTTATCATATTTCCTCCATTTATATAAAAGTATCACACAAAATACTAAATATTCAAAATTTGTCTTAATAATTGATTCTTAGGATTGTTAAGAACGCTATCTTTATCGCCCATCTCAATTACTTTACCCTTATCCATAAAAATAACATAGTCAGCTATTCTTCTTGCCTGATAAACATCATGTGTTACAATTATTACTGTTCTTTTATTCTTAGCTAAATCTTTAATTAGCTCTTCTGCTTTCATTGAACTTTCTATATCCATGGCAGCAGTTGGCTCATCAAACATTGTAACCTCAGTCTCCAAAACAGCTGTTCTTAGCAAGGCAATTTTAGCTCTTTCGCCACCAGAAAGCCAATGAGATTTTTTATCTAATAGGTCTCCTATATTAAAATAGTGCACATATTTATTATATCTGTTCTCAATTTCTTTATCTTCTATTTTCTTATATTTTAAGCCACTTATAATATTTTCATAAGCAGTTTTTCTAAAAAGATAAGGTTTTTGTAACAATATAGATATTGAATTCTTAATTGTACTATCTAATTTTGTTCCATTATATAATATATTACCACTTGTAAGTGAATTCAAACCTGAAATACAACTTAAAAGTGTACTTTTTCCACTTCCGTTAGAGCCTAAAACAACATAAACTCCTTCATTAATAGTTAATTTTTCTATATCAAGAATGCGAGATGTTCCATAATCTTTAATTGCATTTTCTATTGTTATAATCAAGATTATTCCCTCCTTTGCATCCTATGTAAAATTGCATTTATGAAAAATGATATAAATAATAATACTATTCCTATAAAAACTGCTTCATTAAAATTACCTTTTCCTGTTTCAAGAGCAATATAAGTTGTCATAACTCTTGTTTTTGCCTTTATATTTCCTCCAACCATCATAACCGCACCAACCTCCGAAATAGCCCTTCCAAAGCCTGCAGTTATAACTGATAATAATTGCATTCTACATTCACTTATAATTGCTATTAATGTATCTTTTTTATCTGCTCCTAAAGACATACATGTACGCTGTATTTCCTTTGCTGATTCAGATATTGTTGAAACTGTAAGTCCAAAAATAATGGGAAAAACAAGAAGTGATTGTGATATTATCATAGCGGTTGGAGTAAACAATAAACCCAAACTTCCTAATGGTCCCTTTCTTGAAATGAACATATATACTAAAAGGCCAATTAAAACAGGTGGCAAGCTCATGAGGGTATTTGCAACCCTCATTATTGCTTTCTTTAGCTTGAATTCATTTAAAGCTGTTATTATACCAAAAGTTAGTCCAAATATTGACGCTACCACAGTTGATGTAATAGACACCTTCAAGGATAATAGTATAACGGGCATTATGTCATTATATTCTATAAAAAAACCTTTAATAAATTCAAACATTATTTCACCTTTAATAATTATTATTTTGCGTTAGGTATAAATAGAGATTGACCATATTCCTCAATACCAAATTCTTCTATCAAGTTTTGTCCTTCATCAGATATAATCCAATCTATGAATTCTTTAACTTCTGTTTCTTTAATAGGATATTTATCAGGATTTACCATCATAACTCCATATTGATTGTACATTTTTTCATTCTTTTCTGTTACAATTACTAAATCAAGTTCATCCATCATTGATAAATATGTAGCTCTGTCTGTTAAAGTATAACCTACCATTTCATCGGCCATCTGTAAAACTGCACCCATACCTGTTCCTGCTGACACATACCATTCACCTTCTGGAGTTATATTTGCTTCCTTCCAATAAGATTTTTCTTTTGAGTGTGTACCAGACTCATCTCCTCTTGATATGAATGAAGCTGATTTTTCCGATATTAATGTAAATGCTTTAATAGGATCATTTGGTGCTTCAGTCAATATCCCCGCTGGATCTGACTCTGGTCCTACTATAATGAAGTCATTATACATTACATCAAATCTTTCCTTAGCAAAACCATCAGCAACAAATTGTTCTTCTTGAGCTTTAGCATGTACTAAAACTCCGTCAGCATCACCATTTTTAGCAAGTTCAAGCGCAGCTCCTGTACCTTTTGCTACTACATCAACCTGTATTCCTGTTTTTTCTTTAAAAATAGGTAACAAGAAATCCAATAAACCTGAATCTTGCGTACTAGTTGTAGTAGCCAAAATAAAGCTTCTGTCCTCCTTAGATTGCTCAACTGGTGCCTCAACATTCGGTTCTTCCTTTGGTGCTTCTGTTTTGTTGCATGCTGTTATTGATAATACTAATACTAACGATAACAATAAAAGCAACAAACTTTTCATTTTTGTTTTCATAAAAAAACTCCTTTCATATAGATATACGAAAAGAGATGCAATAAGCAATCTCCTTTCCAACAGGAGGCATGACCGTTTCCAGCCAAACCCTAACGGTTTATAATTCATAGCTACGCTTTAGAATTATAAACTCGGAGAAATATAAAATTTCATACATTCAATTCTATAAGCAACTTCGAAGTTTGTCAATTAATTAATTAATTTATAATCAATTAAATTGCACTTGACAAAAGGGAATTTTAATGTTAATATTACTTTGTAATGATTACAAATTAATATTTGTTACAAAAGGAGGGTATTATGGTAGTTACTTTTGATAATTTATTAAATGAATTAAAAAATAAGAAAATACGTCTCTCCCATCAAAGATTAAAAGTTTTAGAATATTTGACTACTTACTATAATCATCCCACTGCTGATCAAATATATAACGGACTTCATGATGAAGTACCTACATTGTCTAAAACAACAGTTTATAATACTCTAAATTCATTGATTGACGCAGGATTAGTTAAAGCAATCAATATAGAGGACAACGAAGTTCGCTATGATATAAACACTCATAATCATGGTCATTTTAAATGTGAATCATGTAAAAATATATATGATTTCAATATAGATATTGATTCCTTTAAAACAGACCAACTATACGGGTTTGATGTACATGACAAAAATGTGTTTTTTAAAGGCACATGTAATAAATGTATCAATAAAAAATAAATTAAATTATTAGGAGGATTTAAAATGGAAAAAACACTACAACATTTAATGGATAGTTTTGCAGGAGAATCTCAAGCAAACAGAAAATATTTAGCATATTCTAAGAAAGCTGAAAAAGAAGGAAAATTAAATGCTGCAAAACTATTTAAAGCTGCATCAGATGCAGAAGCTTTACATGCTCAAAAGCATTTAGAGGTTGCAGGAAAAATTAAGTCAACTGAAGATAATTTATTAGACGCGGTTGCAGGTGAAACATACGAATTCGAAAGCATGTATCCTGAATTTATAAAAAATGCAGAAGCAGAAGGAAATAAAGCTGCAGTTAATACATTTAAACTTGCTATGGAAGCTGAGAAGGTTCATGCTAAATTATATAAAGAAGCATTAGAAAACTTAGATAATACAGAAGAAGTTTTTTACTATTTATGTCCTGTATGTGGAAATATCGAAAAATTTGTACCTGAAAAATGCAGTATCTGTGGAGTATTAGGTTCAAAGTTTATAAAATATTAATTGAAATGTTTAAAAGACCATTTACTGGTCTTTTTTTGTTTCCGATTGCCCTACTATCATATTTCGCTATTGCTTGTACAAATGGGGTTAGGGCTTCTCAGGGGAATGCATCAAATTTGTTCACTCACTTCCGTTCGCACAAATTTGGCATTCTGTGCGTTTGACCTACCGCCATTTGTATTGCGTTTTCACTTATACAAATGGGGTTAGGGCATAAAAAAAAGAACCATTTGTCAAATGGTTCTTTAAGGAGGAATTGAAATGATTAAATTAACATATCTAATCCTTGTTTTAAGTCGTTTATAATATCATCTGCATCTTCAAGACCGATTGATAATCTTACTAATCCTTCAGAAATTCCTGACATTGCTCTTTC
>JAEZGU010000257.1 GCA_023416855.1 Bacillota bacterium | reverse complement strand
AAGTTAGCGTCCACAATTATATTAATAATGAACCAGTTGAGAGTGCAGAAGTAGGTATTTCCTTATTAACAGTATCTGGTCTATATAATGAAAAAGGCGAAGGAAGATTAATTGCTACTGCAAACACTGATAGCAATGGTAATACACCATTAATAAATCTACCTGCAATAAACAAAATTTCAAGATCTGAAGGTATTAATGTTGGTAAAATATATATTTTAACGGTTAGGAGAGAAGGTTATTTCAGCGCATATGTATTTGATGTTCAAATTTACGCGAATGTAACTACTTCCTATTTAATAAACTTGAAGCCTGTTAGTTCCGGGGAAAGTCCCCAATCACAATATGAATTTATTCTTGAGCCTAATATAAAGAGCCCATTAAGAAAATAATGTTTGAAGAACACTGATAAACTTTTAAATCACAAACATGTGAATACAAATAATATACTCTATTAAAGAATAAACGCAATTATATCAGAATTGATAATAATTGCGTTATTAAATAAATATTTTTTAAGTATATTTTTACATTATAGTTCCCATAGATTCCTTGGAATCCTCTTTGTCTTCTGCAATTACTTCAATTGCGTATTGTATAGCCTTTGAAATTGTTTCAATAGGCATACTTGCAGTGCCATCAGGCTTTGCTGCAGCCTGTTCAGTTGAAAACGGAACATGAATGAAGCCAGCTTTAATATTAGGGTACTTTTTATGTGTTAAGTATAAAACATTGTACATAATGCTGTTACAAACATAAGTACCTGCAGTATAAGATATATTTGCTGGTATACCATACTCCTTAATTTTGTTAACAATAGCCTTTACAGGAATTGTCGCAAAATATGCAGTATCTCCATCTTTCTGAATTTCCTGATCAAAAGGTTGTTCACCGTCATTGTCTGGAATTCTAGCTTCCGCTAAATTTATAGCAACCTTTTCCACTGTAATACTTGAACGGCCCCCTGCCTGCCCAATGCTAAGAATAACATCTGGTTGATGCTTTTTAATACCATCCTCCACAACTGTTACACTTCTTGTAAATACAGTAGGAATTTCAAGCTTTATTATTTCTGCATCTGATATGTTATCAGGAAGAAGCTTAACAGCTTCAAAAGCAGGATTTAATTTCTCACCACCAAATGGGTCAAAGCCTGTTACCAATATCTTCATAAAAAAACCACCTTTCAATATATTTGCGGTTCTGGAATAATGATTCTGCCTTGTTGCATAATTTTTCTGTTGTCAGCGTAAATATCCGGTTCCAAACTCACTAAATCAAAATGGCCGCTAGCTTCATGAGATCCTCCAAGTGCAATATTTCTTCCAAAACCTATGTGAAACGTACCATATGAAGATTCATCTTCAATGTAGCAATTACCTTCACATTTGGAATAGGAATTTAATCCTATTCCAAACTCTGATGCTACATACATATTTATATCCTTGTAGCTTTCAATATACGCACTTAACAAGTACCCGCTTTGATTTTGTTGAATACCAGCAATTTTCCCTTCAGAAAATGTGATTTTAATGGACTCTTGAGGCTTACCTAGATAACCTAATGAGCCGTCTACAACCATTATCCCTTCCGTCTTACTTTCCTCTATGGGAACATAGATTTCAAAACTTGCAGATGAGTACCCTTTTCCGTCTTTTACAACTCCGTTAAAAAACCCAGGTTTACGGCCTTGTTTATATACCTTAAGATCAGTGCCCGCCTTTGATGTAATCTTAATTATAGATGAATTATTAATATATTTCATAATCACATTTGCCATCATCTTGCTCTTTTTTGTATCCATAGTTATAAAATCATAGGATAACATGGAATCCTCAGTGTTTACTGAAAGCGGCAGCGACAGAAACTTGCTTCCCATTTCAATTGCTCTTTTTGCTGCCCGTGTTGTTATTAAGGAATAATCAGATGCACCAATAATAGCTGTGTATTCATCAAATATATTTTCATTTTCATCAAAGAATACACCAACTTGAATCCCAGATTTTTCTACAATCATTATGTCCACATACGCATCTCTTTTAAGAGCATATTCTTTTAGAGAATTAGCTTCTGATAAATGGTTTTCGCTTGTAACAATTAAAAGCCTATCCTCGCCATTAATTTCCATCCAATCTCGAATTATTATTTGAACACCTTTCTCTAGGTCATTTACCATGGCAATCCCCCTGGTTGTCAATTTTTAAGCTTTTATTTAAATATAATCATATATACAATTTGGAACGTTATTAAAATTAATGCAGGTACAATCTGATTCTTAATAACTCCCATCCTATCCTTCATATCCAGCATTGCTACAGGAACTATGTTGAAGTTAGCAGCCATAGGTGTACATAGTGTTCCGCAGTATCCTGAAGTAAGTGCGATCATACCAATTACGACTGGATTTGCACCATATGCTAAAACGAAAGGAGCACCGATTCCAACAGTCATAACAGTGATAGCTGCAAATGCGTTCCCCATAATCATAGTGAACAACATCATACCTATTGCATATACAATAATTCCTACATTTACATTTCCCTGAGGTACAACATTACCAACCAATTTAGCTATAACCTCACCAACACCAGCCGCTGTAAATATTGCTCCAAGACTTGCCAATAACATTGGAAGCATACTTAAAGGACCTACTGTTGATAATAAACGTTCTGAATCCTTTAAGAATACTTGAACTCTATTTTCAGAGGAGTATACCATCAACAGGATAATTGATACAATTATCCCCGCTCCAATTCCAACCAAAGCACCGAGCTTGGTGAACAGTGCAAATATAATTGCAAAAATACCTATAGTTAACGCCGGTAAAAATATTTTCATCCCTATATTATTAAATGCAGTCTTTGTTTCTTCTTGAGTAGGAGTATGCTGCTTACCAATCTTAACCTTATGGAATATCGCCGGTATTGTCATAATTATTATAATTACTCCATTAACCATTGGAGGTATCCATCTACCAAATGCCAATACTATACCTAAAGAACACCAAAAAATTCCTGTTCCAATTTTAGAGGGATTTTCTTTGTCTGTAAAGTTTTTTATACCAGTGTAAAGTGTAATTAAACCCATTATTATATAAATTACTTCAAGTAATTTTGGTCCTAGCGCTACTTCTGCATCCATAAAAAATTTCATGCTTTTTCCTCCTCTCTTTTTTTGTCATAGTATTTCTTAATAAGCTTTTTATCCTTATAATTGTAGTAAACTATTGCTACAAGAACAGCAAAAATGCCTACCGGAATTTCAACCTTTACTAAATCGATAAGTTCAACAGTATAACCCAATGAAGCTAATGTAGACTGAACTAACAAACCTCCAGCTCCACCAACAAACAATACTTGACAAAAAAACCATGCAATATTCTCCATTCCTGAAG
>JAEZGU010000248.1 GCA_023416855.1 Bacillota bacterium | reverse complement strand
CTTTTATTTCATCAAGCTCAGAATCGTAATTATTCTTGATAATTCCTCCCTCCTTAATAGAAATAGGAGGTTCGTCCACTATTGAATTATCAATTAAATCATAAATATCATTTAAAGTATCTAATTGCATGTGTATGTCTTTAAATAACTTAGAAGAAAGCTCGGATATTTCTATTTTTAAATCAGGTAGATTATATACAGATTGCTTTAGAGCATTTAAATCTCTACCGTTACAATTTCCATATACTATTCTGCTTATAAGTCTCTCAATATCATAAATACTTTTTAGGTATTCTTTAATATTATTAGATATCATAACGTTGTTGTATAGTTCTTCTACAGCATCCAATCTGTCGTTTATATGATTTATGTTCTTTAACGGTTCCTCAATCCATTTTCTTAGTAATCTTCCACCCATAGCCGTCTGTGTATTATCTAAAACATGGTACAGAGTACCTTGTCCTTTTTTTCCACGAACAGTTTCAATAAGCTCAAGGTTTTTTCTTGTACTTGAATCTAAGTATAAGTATTCTCCAATATTGTAAAAATGAAGCTTATTAATATGCTCTAATGATGTTTTTTGCGTTTGATTTAAGTAATTAATCAGCATACCTAAAGAAAAAACCGCATGATGATTATCAGATATGCCGAAACTGTCCAACGAAACTACATTGAAATGCTTTAATATTATTGATTTACATTCATTATAGCTTAGAGTATTAACTATTGTTATTAAGTGATCCATAGAATCATTATTAAAATGTGAGTTACCAATAATCTCAGAAGGATTTATTTTAGATATTTCTTCTTTTAATAAATTATATTTATTTTCATTATTAGTATCAAAGTCACTTAAAGAAATATTTTCTGTTATATATAAATCTCCGGTAGAAATATCAACATATGATAATCCAAAACCTTTATCAACATAAATACAGCATAAATAATTGTTGCTTTTTTCATCAAGCATATTTTGATCTATAATAGTACCTGGAGTTATAACTCTTACAACATCACGTTTAACTATACCTTTAGCTTCCGAAGCATCTTCTACTTGCTCACAAATAGCAACTTTGAATCCACTCTCTATTAATTTAGAAATATAATTATCAACGGCATGAAAAGGAACTCCGCACATGGGAGCTTTATTTTCTTGACCGCAATCTCTACCGGTTAAAGCAATTTCTAAAACCTTAGAAGCCTTAATAGCATCCTCAAAAAACATTTCATAGAAATCACCAAGTCTATATAATAGTATGCAATCCTTATATTGTTCCTTGATACCAAGGTATTGTTCCATCATAGGTGTATATTTAGCCATAATAAAACCCTCTATTGTAATTCGCCTTCCATGTGGAATGTTTTTACATTTGTAATTTTTACATTAACAATTTCACCAATTAAATCTTCACTTCCTGAAAAATGTACTAATCTAAAATGTTCAGTTCTGCCTGTTAAATAATTGTCGCTTGTCTTGCTAACAGACTCAACCAATACAGGATAAATCTTGCCTATACACTCGCTGTTTCTCTCTAAAACTATAGGATATAAAACATTTAGTAATCTATTGAAGCGTTCATGCTTTATTTCATCAGGAACTTGATTGTCAAATTCAGCTGCCTTAGTTCCTTCTCTCACTGAATATAGGAATGTAAATGCAGAATCATATTGTACCTGTTTAACAATATCTACTGTTTCTAAGAAATCTTCTTCTGTTTCTCCCGGGAAACCAACAATAATATCTGTTGTAATCGCCACATCAGGAATTTCCTTCTTTAATTTTTCTACTAAATTTAAATAGTGTTCTTTTGTGTATTTACGATTCATTCTATTTAATACATCGTTACTTCCTGCTTGTACAGGTAAATGAACATGGTTACATACTTTTTCACATTCCTTTATTGCTTTTATTAAATCATCAGTTAAATCTTTTGGATGTGAAGTCATAAACCTAATTCTTTCAATTCCATCAATTTTATTTAATTCATATAATAATTCTGCAAAGGTAGTTTTATTTTGAAGATTGCTTCCATAAGAGTTAACATTTTGACCTAAAAGAGTTATTTCTTTACAACCGTCTTCTGCTAAAAGTTTAACTTCATTAATTATTTCATTTGGCTCTCTGCTTTTTTCTCTACCTCTAACGTAAGGAACTACACAATAAGTACAAAAGTTATTGCAGCCATAAGTTATATTAACTAAAGCTTTATACTTGAACTTTCGCATTTTAGGCATATTTTCATATATTAACTCGGAATTATCTATTATATCAATACCTTTTTTCTTGTTTACTTCTACATCATATATAAGACCCGGAAGTTCTTGTATTGTGTTAGTACCAAATATGATATCAACAAAAGAAAAAGATTTTAATAACTTTTGTCTCATCTCTTCTTTTTGCATCATGCAGCCACATACAGCTACTAACATATCTGGTTTATTTCTTTTTAAACCTTTTACTTCTCCAAGCTTTCCAAACACCTTAAGCTCAGCATTTTCTCTTATTAAACATGTGTTGAATATTACTAAATCGGCATTTTTGTCATCATCAGTTTCTTCATAGCCTATAGAAGTAAGCATGCCTCCTATTTTCTCTGAATCATGCTCATTCATTTGACATCCGTATGTTAACACATGATAAGTTTTTTTTCTGCCATTCAAAATAAAATATTGTTCATTATTGTTTCGTAATTCTATTATTCTATCGCCCATAAGCTTTGCATTTTCTGTATTTGTTATTTCAATATTATTTCTGTTCATATTCCTCCAACTTTCTGCTTAAAACATTGTAATTATCCTGAGTATTATATCATTATATATAGATTTGTTCAATAAAAAATAAAAACATCAAAGGATGCTGCTTTTTAAAAAATATTCGATATATAATATTAATTTGTTAAAAAATACTTTTCTATGTGAACAAATAGTTTATATTTACATATCATACAGTAAGACATCTAAAGATAATGATATAAAAATCAAAAAGGGAGTATGCCATATGTTCTTTAATAGAAATCGATGTCATGATAGAATTCGTCAGCATATACATGGTACTGAAGGCTTTGTTTGTCCAGCAGGACTACGATGTGACATACACAAGCATTGCTTTGAAGGAGTAACAGGAAGAGCAATTCCTTTTGGCGATAGCCATGTACATGAAGTAGACATTAGAACTGACATTAATGACTGTCATTGCCATAAGCTATGTGGAAGAACCGGACCAGCAATTCCAACAGAAAATGGAAATCATATACACTTGATAGAAGGATATACTACTTGTAATGATGGTCATAAGCATTATGTTAGGGTTGCAACCGGAATTGAAGAACCAATATGTTGTGAATAACAATCAATTTTACGGAAAGTGAAAGCTTTCCGTTTTCTTATTGTAGTGACCAATTTAGCAACCAAAAAATTTGAGTTGCCTGCTTAATATGATGAAAATATTTCTTTTATTTTTTTGTTATATGTTGTAGAATATCAAAGATAGATTGATGTATTTAAATAGAAAGGACATTAAATGAATAATATAGATTTAATTAACAAAAGAAGAATTTTTGGAATTATATCACACCCTGATGCAGGTAAAACAACATTGACTGAGAAGCTCCTTCTTCATGGTGGTGCAATACGTGAAGCCGGAACTGTAAGAGCAAGAAAAAATGCTAAATTTGCTAAATCTGACTGGATGGAAATAGAAAAGCAACGTGGTATTTCAGTAACATCATCAGTTATGCAATTTGAATATAATGATAAAGTTATATCTATAATGGATACTCCCGGTCATAATGATTTTGGTGAAGACACATATCGTATCTTAACATCAGTTGACAGTGCTGTAATGGTAATAGATGCTGCAAAAGGTATAGAAGCTCAAACTATGAAATTATTTCAGGTTTGCAGCATGAGAGGAATACCTATATTTACATTTATAAATAAATTAGACCGAGAAGCTAAAGATCCTCTTGAATCAATGCAAGAATTAGAAGATGTTTTAGGACTTCCTTCAGTAGCTGTAACATGGCCAATTGGTTGTGGTAAAGAATTTGAGGGTGTTTATGACAGATTAAAAAATACTGTTTATTTATTTAAGAAAAAAGAGCAAATATTTCTTGGCGAAGAAAGAGTTCAGTCATCAAAACTTGATGGTGTTTTAAGTCAGTCAAATTTAGAAAACTTAAGATATGCTATGGAGCTTTTAGATGGTGCTGGAAATGAATTTGATTTAGAGTTAATTAAAGAAGGAAAGTTGTCGCCTGTATTTTTTGGTTCAGCTCTTGCTGATTTTGGAGTAACTGAGTTTTTAGAGCATTTCCTTCAAATCTCCCCTCCTCCATCAAAGAGAAAAACTACAACAGGGTATGTTTCACCTACTGATGAGGAATTCACAGGTTTTATATTTAAAATTCAAGCTAACATGGACCCTAATCACCGTGATCGTCTTGCATTTTTAAGAATTTGCTCAGGTACATTTGTTAGGGGTATGAATGTAACATTATCAAGAACCGGTAAGCAAATGAAGCTCAGCCAATCAACACATCTTATGGCTAATGAAAGGGAAACTGTTGATATTGCATATGCCGGTGATGTAATAGGTATTTACGATTCAGGTAATTTCCAAATTGGAGATACATTAACAAACAGTAAAGAAAAAGTATTTTTTGAACCATTGCCCACCTTCCCTCCTGAATTGTTCTGTAGGGTAAGTGCTAAAAACTCCTTAAAAGGTAAGAATTTTCAAAAGGGTGTTGAACAGTTAGCACAAGAAGGTGCTATTCAAGTTTATAAAAACGAATATAATGAAGTTATTCTTGGTGCAGTTGGAGTACTTCAGTTTGAAGTATTTGAATATAGATTAGTAAATGAGTACAATACTGACATTCGTATGGAAAGCATAGAATTTTCTGTAGCAAGATGGGTAAAAACCGATGATCCTGACAGTTTAAAGAAATACCAAAATTCAAGATGCATGTTAGTATTTGATCATTATGATAGACCGGTATTACTGTTTACAAATTCATATGCTTTGAGAAGTTTTCAGGAAAGATATGAAGAGGTAGTATTGATTGAAGCTCTTGATGTGGTAGATGAAATAGGTTAATGAAAATGCCCATCTGCTTCGTTACCTATCAGCCGGTCAATCCTCACGTAGTTTTTAATACGCTCCGGTTGCCCGTCTTCTGGCGCCTTGCAGAATGAACATTTTCATCAACCTATAAATAAAAGTTAAAAACCGGAATAACCGGTTTTTTTTATGCTGTAGCTTTTGATTGTGCGAAAATAAATTTAATATACTTAAATAGTACGAATAAAGTAATTGCTATTGCTATAAGCTCTTGGAATTTAACTAAATAAATAAGAACATTTATTGGGCTTTCAATCTTAATAAAATATGCATTAGTAAGCTTCATGGATATTCCACTAATAATTAATGGGAATGTAAACCCAGAAAAGCTTGGGTAGAATTTTAACTTTATTAATCCACTTAATTTTATAATAGAATATAAGTACATAAGAATTGAAACTGCCATTAATAAATAAATGATTGTTATGTTTTTTACTTCAAATGAGTTCATGTATGCAGCTAATAACAAGCTTGATGGTGCAGCAAAAATAACCAATGTAGGCATAACAGGTTCAGGTATTTCTTTAATTTTAACTACTCTATAAATGACTACAGGTAATAATACTATATAACTTATTAGTCCAAACCAGAATGACATTTGTCCGATTATGTTCATATTAAATGCTGGTGCTGTAACTCCTGCAACTGCTATTCCTACATACACAATAAACCATGAGGGTAAAACCTGTTTAATGTTGAACTTAAACGTAAATTTGAAACTGAACCATGCAATATAAATTAGATGCAGCACTACTCCGGCAAACCATAAATATAATGACAAATGTGCATTAATAGGCTTTAAATACACAGATAAAAGCATTGTAGCCATGAAAAAAGTGGGAAATACGCTACCTATTGCAGGGTTGCCTAAATTTTCTTTAATATCATTTGGATACTTAATAATTTTCAGCAGTAATAAAACATAAAAAATAGTTGAAATAATTCCAAATAAGCTTCTTAAATTGTTACCATAAGATTGAATAAGATTACCGGCTGAAGTTAGCCCAAGAATTAGCCCTGATACAGGAACAGGGTATTTTTTTAGAATTTGATTCATAATTGTCTCCATTTCATATATTTAGCTCACTAATTATAATATAAAATTTAAACATAATCAATTTATTAACAATTAGAATTATTTATAGTTTCAACATTAACTATAGAAAATTGCTATAATGATATCTTTGTAAGTATTTTTTGTACATGCTATAATAAATAATATTTGATTTCAGGAGGAATTCATGGCAATAGTTAATACAATGAAATTTAGTAAAGAAGAACTATTAGATAAAGTTCAAGATAATGCAGAGCAATTATTTAGAAGCGGTACTTATTTTTGCAGTGAAGCTGTATTGCAAACAATAAATGAAATCTTAGGTAAACCCTATGATGAAAATATTGTAAAATTAGCAAGTGGATTTCCTATAGGCATGGGTAAAGCTCAATGCTTGTGTGGAGCTGTATCAGGTGGTCAGATGGCTTTAGGTATAGTATACGGTAGAGTTGAAGGTGAACCAATGCAGGATAAAATGTTTGATATATCAAAAAAACTTCATGATTATATAATTGATGAGTATAAATCTACTTGTTGCAGAGTTATAACAAGAAAATGGCAGGGTGATGATTTTAAAAGCCCTGAAAGAAAAGAACATTGCATCACTATCACCGGTAAAGTTGCAAGATGGGTTGCTAATGAATTAATTGAAGATGGTAAAATCGAAATAAAATAGGATCTCAATTGAGATCCTTCTTTTAGTTCTATGCCAATTTATGATTATTTAATTGTAATTGTTTATTGCTCCACTTTCCACATCTGTCACCAAAGTAACCTATAACATTATTGTTTTCATAAATTTTTACTACTTCGCATTTATTTGAACAACCTTCACATTCGAAGCTTCGTGAAATGATATTACTATCAGCAAGCTCAAATCCTCTAAAGTTAGTTTTTCCTTCTTTTTCTACTGTCTTTTTAGCTATAATAGCAACTCCAATTGCACCCATCATGTTAAAATGCTCAGGTACAAAAATTTCGAATCCTAATGCATTTTCAAAAGCTGACTTCATACCTTTGTTTGCTGCTACTCCACCTTGAAATAATACCTTAGGAAGAATTGTCTTCCCTTTTCCTATGTTGTTTAAATAATTTCTAACCAAAGCATCGCAAAGTCCTCTGATTATTTCTGATTGATTATATCCAAGTTGCTGTTTATGAATCATGTCTGATTCAGCAAAGACAGCACATCTACCTGCAATTCTTACAGTACTTTTAGCTTTTAAAGCATAATCGCCAAATTCCTCAATAGGTATATCCAGTCTTTCTGCTTGCCTATCCAAGAATGAACCTGTACCTGCTGCACAAACTGTATTCATAGCAAAGTCAGATACAATGCCATTGTTCAATATAATAATTTTGGAATCTTGACCGCCTATTTCAATTATAGTCTTCACACTATCGTCTATAGCTAATGCTGCTGTTGCATGAGCTGTAATTTCGTTTTTGACGGCATCTCCTCCAATTATGGCAGAAGCTATCATTCTTCCGCTTCCAGTAGTTCCGACAGCTGCTACTTCAGATTGATTGTATTTTTTGGTTAAAATTTTAAAGCCATCTTGAATTGCTTTTATCGGATTTCCTTTTGTTCTTAAATATATTTTCTCTTTAACATCCATATTTTCATCTATTAATACAAGATCTGTACTTACTGATCCTACATCAACACCTAAGTAATACATCTTCTTTTCTCCTTTCAAGCAAGTCTATAAATGCTTCAATTCTTGTTATGTAACCTGCTTCTCCGGTCATGTCATCAACTACTAATGACATTACAGGAAAGTCCAAATCGTTTGAAATAGTAGGAAGAATTGATTTAGAAACAATTTCCGGCATACAGCCCATAGGAAAAATTTGTATAGCTCCATCATAACCTTCCTTAGATGCAGTTACTGCCTCACCAACGCATTCAATTGCATGACCACCTATTTGGATAGATAAATATTTTTTGGCATTTCTTCGAATAGTTAATGAATTAATTTTTAGCGGACTTAATAATGCATTTTTAACCCACCAGCTTGGAGTAAGCCCTCTGTGAGAAGAAACACCGTATTCCATTAATTTATCTTCTATATTAAAATTAGTATATGGCTCAATTACTGTGTATATCTCCCCTATAATAGCTATTTTTATTGGATTCTTATTTATGTCAATCGGCACATGCTTTATTGTATTTCTGTATTCAATAAGCAAATCAATCATTTCTATTGGTGTTTTACATTTTATTGCTTCTCTTTTACATTCATTTAAAATTTTCTTGCATTCACCCTTATTTCGCTCATAACCGGCATACATATGAGCTGACTCTTCTATTTCATCTATTAATTTTATGACTTTTAAGCTATTGTATAATGCACTAATTTTATCAACATTTCTTTTATTGCTATAAGATGAAATTTTGTTAATCCTTTTGTATAATTCTTTAATACCTATATCCTTTGGATAATCAATAACAATAAAATTAAGATTATACCCTAAGTTTTTCATTAAATTCATTTGTAGCTCACAATATTCTCCAAATCTACAGGGACCGCAGCTACCAACAATAATTACAGTATCTGCACCTTCCTTGATTGCTTGAACGTAGTTGCCTATCATTAATTTATAAGGTAGGCAAATTTCCTCAGGTGAATGTAATGTTCCAATATCAAGGGCTTCCTTATTATTTAATGGGGGTATTACATAGTTAATTCCAAGACCATCCAATAATGCTTTAGCTGCTATATATACATTACCCATGTGTGGGAATGTTACTTTCATTCTGAATTCTCCTTTCAAGCATGTCTGTAAATGCTTCTATCCTTGTATCTATTCCGGCTTCGCCGGTATGTTCGTCAACCTTAAGAGTTAAAAACGGAAAATCTCCAACCTTGTCCTTTATCAATTCAATAATTACTGAATCAATACCACAATTAAATGATGATATGTATATAATTCCATCCACATTTTTATTATTAGCAGCATTAACGGCGAAACCGTAATTTTCTCTTGCATAAGTCCAAAATGGTCTTTTATATAAATTGTTGATTTCTAAGCTTATTAAGAATTCATTTGTAAACTCCATAGTTTCAACACCTACACCCATTTTGTTCAGCTTGGGTATTAAGTTCATATTTATAAAATTATCATAAATATTGTAAGGATGGCCGACTAATGCAATTTTAATTTCATAGCCTTCATTTAATATACCAGTAGAATATTGTAATTGTTCTTCGTAAGCTTTCATAAAGGCATTTTTAATTTTAAAGCTGTTATTATTAACTTTTTTACCGGCAGATTTAGCCCAATTATAAAGCTTCTTTTTAGTAAAAGCATAAATTGGCTCAGTTATAGCTGATGGCATATTCTCAATACTGTTTAAAACCATTTCAGGAAGTCCACAAAATTTAGGACATATGTATTCATCTTTTTTTAGTTGCATAATGCGAGGAATAACAATTATATCGCATTTATCCTTTAAAACAGCAACATGACCATGAAAAATTTTGATTGGGAGACAAGCTTCATCAACAGCATATTTTACTCCTAAATCCAATATTTTTTTGTTTGTATTTTCAGAAACAACTACTTCAGCGCCTAATTCTTTAAAAAAAGTAATTAAAAAGGGATGATATTTGTTATATAACAACCCCTTAGGAATTCCTACTCTCATATAACCTCCATATAAAAAATATCACAAATTATATTATCTCCTATAATTTGTGATATTATTCTATAATATTCATATGATTATATTAATTAGTCCTGAACCCAAGTATTGCATTGTCTTATATATATTAGAATATCATCTGTATTTATATTGTCTGCATACTTTATTGCTTCTTCATTAATTTTTTTTATTTCAGCTTCGGTTATTTTTAACATAGTAAATAACAATTTATTTATAGTAGTAGCTAATTTATTGTATGTCATTTTGATTTTATTTTCGTTCATACTGAAAATCAGTTCAGCTTCAGCTCCAACTGCAACAGTTATAGCCAAATTAAGCTGATATCTTGTTATGGGCATATTATAATCCTCTATTATTTTATAACAAATATCAACTGATTTTTCAATTTTTATTCTTGTTAGTGTTCGATGCATCATCATTTCGTATAGCATATTACTAAAATATTCATTTTCATTCATTATTTTAAAGAAAAGAATATTTAATGTAGCATAATAAGTAAGACCACTTATTTTTTCCTTGCAATTTAAATCTACATAACTCTTTAAACCTGTTAAAAAGGCTGAAAACATTTCAAATATTATATCTTCTTTTTGTTTATAATAGTAATGCAAAAGACCTTTGTTAATTCCACAAGCACGAGCAATTTCTCTTGTGGTTGTATTGCTGTATCCTAATTCTTTAAATAGTGAGTATGAGTTTCTTAAAATGTTTTCTCTTTGTATTGCTGCGCGATCTATTTTAATCACCATCCGTACTATATTTTAATTTAAATTAAGCTACTGTTTATGGCAAGCCTTGTCCAATAAAAATATTTTATTCAGATAAGAATAAATGACACATGCCTTATAAATTTTACCATTATAATACTATCATATTGATATTGTAATAACAAGAGTAAATTCATATAAAAAGCTTCGCTACTTGGCAAAGCTTTTTACTGTTAATATAAAAATTATAACATGTCATGTGTTCCATCACAATATGGAGCATTTTTAGAATGTTTACATAAACATAAATGAGAGGTGCCATCAATAGTTGCTTCAAACATTAATGGTGTAAACTTTGTCCCTTCATGTTTACCATCGCAAAATGGCTGATTTTCACTTCTCCCACATGTACAAAAATGATATGTTTCTCCTTGTTTTAACTGAATTGCTATTGGTTGCTTAAGTACTATTTTAGGTTCATCCATTTTTTAACTCCTGCAAATTATATTTAGTTATAAATAATATTTACAAAAGCATCAACATTATACTTTAATTATTCAACCTCATTTGTAGGGTGTTAGATTTGAAACCTAAAGTTTTATAAAACTCAATAGTATTTGTATTTTCTACAGCCACGGTTATATTTATTGCTTTGCAACCATTATTTTGCATCCACATTATGTGTCTTTCCATTAATTTTTTGCCTATTCCGTGATTTCGTTCTGTAGCGTCAACATGTAGACTATGGGTTTCTCCTTCTGCTCCTTCAAATGTAGAGATACAATAACCTAATATTTTTCCATTATTTGAATTCTCAGCAACTGAAATTTTTATTTTATCTGAGTCAAATGAGCTGAAGGATTGTATGCGTTCTTCAAAAATTAAATCGGAATAAATATCTCCAAAAAATTCTGAAATTTCTTCGTGATATTTTCTGTTTTTTTCCCATAAATCTTTAATAACTGATACTTGGCTAAAAGGTATATCTTTTATAATAAACATATTTTCCTCCAAAATATAATTTCATTATTAAGCTATTTTTGTGCTTTACCTGTAATGTGTTCTATATTAATTTTATAAACTAAAGCTGTACCTTTTGCTTTTTCTATGTAGTTTTTTCCCTCTTCTATAAACTTACTTGAGTATTTTTTTATAAATTCAAGCAATGCTTCTTCCTTCTCTAATTCATTTACTTCCATAGCTTTTCCAAATAAAATAACACTTTTATAGTTAGTATCAAATTTATCCGGTAATAATTCTACATCGCAGTAAACACAAAATGAAACTTTAGTACTGCCTTTAATGTTATCAAGCTTTTGCCCTGTTTTGGCGCAGTGAAAATATATACTGTTGTTGTAATAAACATAATTTAATGGAACACCATAGGGGTAACCATTTTCGCATATGGTAGAAAGAACACCTATTTCGTTATTTCTTAATATTTCGATACTTTCCTCCAAAGTTAACTGCTTATCTTTTCTTCTCATTTCTCTAAACATTTTTAATCTCCTTCTTTATATATTATTATTCCGTATCTATTGGACTGTAATAATCTAAAATTATATCTCCATTTCATCAGGTATTTATTTCTCATTTCTAAATGCCATTGTCATGTTATATTTTGCTCAATTTTATAACTCATATGATTTTGGTAATATTGTATCATATTGGTAAAAAATAAAAAATATATATTTGATGATATTGTCATTAAGACTATAGTTGTTTATATTATTATAAAAAAGCTTTGCAATAATTAGCAAAGCTTTTTTGATATTCTTATTATCCTTTATGTTAAAAAATTAATAACCCAGCAGATATAACTAAACCACTAAACAATAATGTTATTACACAGTAACCCATTATGTCTCTTGCACTAAGCCCAGCTATAGATAATGCAGGAAGAGCCCAGAAAGGTTGAATCATATTAGTCCAAGCATCACCCCATGCAATTGCCATTGCTGTTTTTGATGGAAGAACTCCTAATACATCACCAGCAGGCATCATAATAGGTGCTTGTACTGCCCATTGCCCTCCTCCTGAAGGAACAAAGAAGTTTACTATACCAGCGCTCCAGAATGTAAATAGAGGGAAAGTCTTAGCAGTAGAGATACTTACAAATGTATTAGAAATAACTCCAGCTAAAGAAATACCTGTTTCTGGGTTAATACCAGTCATCATACCCATAATACCTGCATAGAATGGAAATTGTAGTATAATACCGCCTGCACTTGAAGCAGCTTCTGTTATTGCATCTATATATTTTCTTAAGCTTCCATGCAGAAGTATTCCTACAAACATGAATATAAAATTAACAAAATCCAAACTTAAGTTTAGACCTACTTTAGTAAAGTTATAAACTATGAATGCGAAACCCATAATTAATACTATAGCCCATAATATTTTACTACGTTCCATTTTATCAGCTGGTGTGAATTCATTTGGATTTTCTGTTCTGCCTTCTTTTTCTATCAATAAAACAGGATCAACTTCTATTGTATGTTCTTTATCTGGCATCATTGCTTTACAAACAAAAGGAAGACCGAAGATAATTATTCCTGAAATAATTAAGTTCATAGGTGAAAAGATAGTAGCACTTGTAGGAATAGTAAAGGCACTGTCAAAAATAGTAGGCGCTACTGTTGCTAAAGCTCCCTGATTTGCAACCTGTAAAGGGATTGAACCAGATATACCACCGTGCCATACAACGAATCCTGAATAAGCAGTTGCTATAAGTAATCTATAGTCAATACCCTTTACTTCTCTTGCGATTTCTTTCGCCAATAAAGCACCTATTACTAAGCCAAATCCCCAGTTAATCCAACAAGCAACTACAGAGATAAATGCAGTAATCATTATTCCTCTAACAGGTGTTTTAGCTGCTTTTGCAACTCTTTTTAAAAAATTCTTGAATACACTTGCTTGTGCCATAGCACTACCCAAAACAAGAACTAAAACCATCTGCATAGTAAAAGATAATAATCCAAAAAATCCTTTCGGTCCAGCCCAATGAAGCACCATTTGAAATGGAGATTGTCCAGTTAAAGTAACTCCACCAACAAATGTAATAATAGTAAGTAAGATTGCGAAAATAAATGCGTCTGGCAAGTATTTATTCATAACATAAACACAGCCATTTGTAAATTTTTTAAACATTTTTATTCCTCCTAAATTTTCTGTAAAACATTGTTATATATTTTACAATATAAATCATACTATTTAAAATAAAATAATACAAGCTATCAGGCAAAAAAAATTTTTAAATTACTATTATTATTGCAAATTTAAAGTTTATTTTGTAAAATTTTGTTTTACCTTTAATTATTAATATTCATATAAATATAATTTATTACAATAAAAAAGACGATAGGTCAATATGCTCTAACTTATCGTCTTTTTATCTTACTATTTCTTTATTACAGCTTGAACTAATTTAATGCATTCAAAAACGTCTGATTTGTTGAATATTTCTCCTGATGAATGTAAGTTTCTTGTTGGTATGGATATAACACCGCTTGGAACTCCTTCTCTTGACATGTGAATTGGTCCTGCATCTGTTCCACCAAATTCAAGAACTTCGTATTGGTACTTAATATTGTTTGATATAGCTAAATCAGTTAGCAAATCCTTAACTTCAGGATGAGTGATGATGGATTTATCCATTAATTTTATAGCAGCACCTTCGCCTAACTTTACATCCATTTTTATTCCATCTTCTGTATCTCCTGTAGCTGTTACATCAATAGCAATTGCTAAATCAGGGTTAATATGATAGCCAGCTGTTTTCGCACCCCTACATCCAACTTCTTCTTGAACGGAAAATACATAGTATACATCATTATCAGTTGCAGGATGCTGTTTAATAGCTTCTATTAGCACGTAGCAACCTATTCTATCGTCTGCTGCTTTACATATAACGCAATCTTCAGTTTCATAATATTCTGATTTAAAAACGCACATATCACCTATTTTAAAGTTAGTTTTTACAAAATCTTTAGATGTTGATGCCACATCAAGAAATAGTTTGTTCATGGTTAATTTGTCTTTATCTATGATTTCCTCAGAGCATATAACGCCTTCTAAACCATTGTCAAATACCATTCTAAGTCCTATAATTTCTTTAGGATCTACTCCACCTACATTAGAAAATCTAAGGAATCCTTTTTCGTCAACATGTGTTATAATTAAACCAATTTGGTCCATGTGGGCTGAAAACAATATTTTTTTGCCGTTACCTTTTTTTCTTGCTATAAGATTTCCTAATGCATCTACGTTTATTTCGTCTGCATGTTCTTTTATCTCATTTATAATTAATTCTCTAAGATTCTTTTCTCTACCTGAAGGTGAAAAGCAATTTGATAGTTTTTTCATTAATTCACTGTTATAATTCATTTTATTCCCCTTTCTGATTATCTAAAATTACGAATTTAGCTAATTGAACTACACTGTTGTAATCATTTGTACTTGCTACATTTACAGATGAATGTATGTATCTGCATGGAATGGAAATGGCTACAACTTTTGAACCACTTTTTACTTTATGAATTGGTCCTGCATCATTTCCGCCTGCTGCTGATTTTCTTAATTGATATGGTATGTTGTTATCAACAGCAATTTTTTCTACTTTTCTAACTTCATCTATATTATAAAGTGTGGAGCTGTCCATTAGTGATAGTGATGCACCCTTGCCGATTAATGTTACTTTTGAATGATCTTTTACTTCAGGCATATCAGCGCATACGGTACCTTCCAAAATTATACTGTAGTCAGGTTCAATAGCATATGCTGCAGTTTGCGCACCTCGACATCCTACCTCTTCCATAACTGTGAAAACTCCATAAAAATCTGCATCCAATTTCATGCTTAAAAGCTCTAATAATGCACTGCAACCGGCACGATCATCTAAAGCCTTCGCTTTTATTAAATCTTCACCAAACTCTACATAATCGCTTTTAAATGCTATATAATCACCAATGTTAACTAATTTTTCTGTTTCGGATTTTGAATCAGTACCTATATCAATATATAGTTTATCAATGGGAATTGATTTGCCTCTTTCTTCTTCTTTCATCAAATGAACTGCTTTAGAGCCAATTACACCAGGAATTTTATTTTCACCCACTAAAACAATTTTTGAGTTTAATACTCTTTGATCTATACCTCCAACTGCTTTAAATTTAATAAAACCGTCAGTATCAATTTGAGATACAATTAAACCCACTTCGTCCATATGGGCTGCAACCATTATTGTTTTATTCTTTTTACCTTTATTATGAGCTATAACATTACCAAGTTTGTCTACATAAAATTCACAGTTTATTTCAGTTAATTTATTTTTTATATAATTTCTTACTTCGTATTCATTTCCTGATACGCCGGAAAGTTCAGTTAATTCTTTTAAAAACATAATATTTCCTCCAAATCAGAATTATCAAGCTCGTTTATGAACCTTGCAATTGCTCTACCTGTGGTTTCAACATCAGCTAAGTTTATTGTTTCTACAGAAGTATGCATATATCTTAGAGGTATTGATAACAAAATGCATGGAACGCCTTCTCTATTTATTTGTATACCTTCTGTATCAGTGCCTGTAGCAGCAGGAGCAACCTCGTATTGAAATGGATAATTATAGTTTTTACAAACTTCAATAAACTTTTTTGTAAGCTTTGGATTTAATCTTCCTCCAATACATACAGCTGGCCCTTTTCCAAGTATAGGAGAATCTGAAGGCATTTCCGGAGCTTTTCCGTGAGTAACATCCAAAGCAATTGCTATATCCGGATTTATTTTATAGCTTGCTGTAATAGCCCCTCTATATCCCGTTTCTTCTTGAGCTGAAGCAGTAAAGAAGATATTGCTTTTATGTGATAACTTTTTAAGTTCTTTGGCTGTTTCTAACATAACGGCTACACATGCTCTGTCATCAAATGCTTTTGCAGTGATTATATCTCCCTGTAATGAAACTAATTCTCTTTTTACAGTAGCAATGTCGCCTATTTTTACTAATTTTTCAAGAATTTCTTTTGGATAACCTGTATCTATATAAAGCTCATTTAATTTTAAAGACTTGTCTCTATCTTCAGCAGGTGTCACATGTGGCGGCTTAATTCCAATTACTCCAAATACATTTTCTTTTCCGTAAATTATTACATCTTGAGCTATTAACGATGCTGGATTTATTCCTCCAACTTGAGTAAAGCCTAAAAAACCATCGTCTAAAATTTTTGTAATCATTAAGCCGATTTCATCTATATGTGCAGAAAGCATTATTTTGGTGTCATTAGTTCCGTTAGACTTAAATATGTAGCTTCCAACCTTATCTTTCTCACATGAATCCACATAAGGTTCAAAGTATTTTATTAATTTATCACCATTAATGTGCTCAAAGCCGGATACAAATTGTGTCTGGCATATGTCAATTAAAAATTCTTTTAACATGTTACCTCCTTATTTTCGAATTTACTTAGTAAATTCTGACATTCATTTAACAAGTTACAGCATAGCAATTGGTTAACTAAAAAATTTTAGAGATAAAAAGCAATTGATTTGCAATTTTAATCAATCGCTTATCAATTGCTTATCAATAGCTAATCAATCGCTAATTTATTTTATAGCTTATTTTAGTAAATCACCTAAAGCATCACCTATTGATTCACCAATAGTAAAGTTTGTTTCTTCTGGTTTATAAGATGCCATGTTATCATTGTTTGAAAATTCATCGCCCTTATCTTCTAATATAAATGTCAAGCTTAATGTCTTAGTTTTCATGTCAATTCCAATTACTTTAGCATCTTTTATTTCACCAACTTTTACTACTTGTGCAGGTGTTCTTAATTTATCTGTTGATACTTTAGCTATTGGTATGAAACAATCTATATTACCGTTTACGTTAACATGTACTCCATCCAATAAAATACGTGTAATTTCAACTGAGATTATGTCATCTTTCTTGATATTTTTTGCATATACATCAAATGGATGCTCAGTTAATTGTTTTAATCCTAAACTAACTTTTCTATCTTTTCTTGTTATGTTTAATATTTTGGCAGTCACTTCTTGACCTTCTTGTAATACATCTGTTACTTTTTCTGTTCTTGCCCAGTCAAGATCTTTGATATGAAGTAAACATTCAATTCCATCTACATCAACAAAAGCTCCAAAATCAACAATTCTAACAACTTTACCTGTAACTACATCACCTTTTTGGTGTTTATCTAAAAATAATGACCATGGACTTTTTACAGTAGCTTTATAGCTAAGTGAAAGTTTTCTGTTTTCTTTATCTACACTTTTAACTTTTACACTTATTTTATCTCCTGTTTTAAGTACTTCAGAAGGATGCTTTATTCTTGTCCATGCTATTTCATTAATGTGAAGCAATCCATCTATACCATTAATTTCAACGAATGCACCGTAATCTTGAATGTTCTTTACAATTCCTTCATAGATTTCGCCTTCTTTGATGTTTTCCCAAGCTTCACTATCTTTAACTTCTTTTTCTTGGCGTTCTACAGCTCTTGCTGTTAAAACTAATTGTCTTCTACCTTTGTTGTTTTTAGTTTCTAAAACATTAACTTTAAGTACTTTGCCAACGTATTCGGAAGTTTCTACATTTCTTTTTATAGAGATTTGATTTCTTGGAATAAATCCTTTAATTCCTTTTACTTTGCCATAGATGCCGTATTGAGACGCTTCAATAATAGTTGTTTCAATAACTGTACCATCATTTTTTAATTTTTCAAGTTCATCCCAAATTTTATGTTCTTCTAATGGTTTTCTTGTTAAAACAACATTTCCGTCTTGGTCTGATATACGAGATACCTGAGCTTCTATTTCGTCTCCTTCTTTTACTACTTTTGTTAAATCTGCAACTTCTTCTAAGGAATATTCGTCTCTTGTAATAATTCCGTCTGATTTATAATTGATGTTTACAGAAATGGCTTCAGGACTTACATATATAACGGTTCCTTTTACTCTTTCACCAGTTCTGATATAAGATACTCCGCCATAATTTTCAAGCAATTCATGCATAGATCCTGCATTTTCTTCGCTCTTTTTTTCAATCTGTTCATTCATGTTGTTATCTAAGTTTTCCAACATTTTAATAACCTCCTCAATTATCCTGTCAGGTGCTGAAGCTCCTGCGGATATTCCCACAATAGTATTTTTATCAATATAGTTATAAGGGATTTCCTTATAATTTTCGATCAAGAATGTGTTTGGGCAGATTTTTTTACTCAGCTCATATAATTTTTTCGTGTTTGAACTAATATTACTGCCAATAATAAGCATTACATCGCATTTAGAAGCAAGTTCTATGCATGCTTCCTGCCGTTTTTTTGTTGCATCGCATATTGTATTATGTATTTCTATATTAATGTATTTTTTTTCTTCTATGAAATCAATAATTTCTTGAAATGTTTCTGTGTTAAAGGTTGTTTGTGATACTAAGCAATATTTTTTATTAGTATCAATACTTAAATTTGAAAATTCTTTTAGAGTGCTTATTACTGTTGCATCATTATTACACCACCCTAATATTCCAAGAACCTCCGGGTGATTTTTGTCACCGGTAATTATTATATTGTATCCGTTATTTTTACATTCTTCAACTATTTTATGTATTCTTTTGACTTTTACACATGTTGCATCAATAAACTCAACATTATTTTCATTTATTTTGTCAATTATTTGTTTTCCTACCCCATGTGCTCTAATTAATAATTTAGCATCATTTTTAACAGGTATGTCTTCAGTTATAACTAATCCTTTTTTATTTAACTCTTCAATGACATCTTTATTATGTATTATTTCGCCGTAACTGTAAAGCTTTTTTTCATCATCAAGTGTTTTATTTGCTTTATCTACAGCTATTTTTACGCCGGAACAAAATCCGTTATATTTAGAAACCAAAATTTTCATATTATTTCCTATCTTTATCTAATTTATATATATCTCTTAGTATTTGTTTGCCTATTTCTTCATATGTTTCAGTGTTTATTTTACCTTCAACATTTTCAAAATAATTAGTTTCTTCACCAAAAAATATTTCAATTTTTCCTCTAAATTTATATTTACCTTTGATATAGAAAGGAAGAACATTTACTTTAGCTTTGTTAGCAATAAGAGCAATACCTGGCTTAGCGTTGTCTTCATTATATTCTTTAACTCTTGTTCCTTCCGGGAAAATACCAAGAACTTTTTTAGAGTTTAATATTTGCAATGAGTTTTTAATTGCTGATAAGGATATACCTTGCCTGTCAACAGGAAAAGCACCTAAGCTCCTATAAATATATCCCAAAAATTTATTTTCAAACACTTCTTTTTTGCCCATGAAATGTATTTGACGTTTAGAAGTAACTGCTAATATAACAGGGTCAATCATTGATATATGATTACCGCAAGCAATTAAGCCCTCTGTAGTGCTGTTTATTCTTTCTGCATTATGTACTTTTAAATCAAACACTATAAATACTAAAAATTTAAGAATTGATACTATTATTTTATAAAACATTACGTCCTCCAATGATGTCTATTAATACATCTACTGTTTCTTCTAAACTCATATCTGAGGTATCTATCAAAATTGCATCATCAGCCATTTTTAATGGAGATATTTTTCTTGTTGAATCCTGCTCGTCTCTTTTTTTTATATCTGATAAAATGTTTTCAAAAATTATATTCTTGTTATTTTCGATAAGTTGATTATATCTTCTTATTGCTCTTACCTCAACAGATGCTGTAATAAAAAATTTATGATCAGCATTTGGAAAAACAACTGTACCTATATCCCTACCATCTAAAATAACATTTTTGTTTTCTGCTATCTTTCTTTGTAATTCAACTAATTTACTTCTTACAATACCTAAAGCTGAAATTTTAGAAGCATAAATTGATATAATTTCATCTCTAATTGAATTTTCAACGTTATTACCATCTAAGTATATTTTGTTGTCAGAGTAATCGACTGTTGTCATATTTAGCATTTCATTAATTTTTTCAATATTATTCTCATTAATATCTATATTGTTTATGTAAGCTTTATATGCTAAAGCTCGATACATTGCTCCTGTATCGATATATTCAAAATTTAGTTTATTACTAAGTAATTTTGCAACAGTACTTTTGCCTGCTCCTGATGGTCCGTCTATTGCAATTATCATATTTTTTTCCTCTCATGCTATCTTTATAAACACTTTACTATTATATTACAAATTGTTAAATATAACAACAAGTTTTTTGTTGTACAAAAACTTAAAAGACGGCTATTTCGTTTGTTAACGAAGAAGAACCGTCCCTATAATTGCATAATTATTTATTATTCATTTTGATAAATGCTGTGATTGTCCCAAAGCTGTTCAAGCTTATTGTAATATTCAACTATGTCATCTTTTTCTTGAAGGCTTATATTAATTATTAAATTGTTTATCAAGCTAAGTGGTGCAACTAATGAATCTATAAATGATACAATATTGCTCTTTGCCAATAATGAAACATCTGCAAGACTATAAATTGGAGAAGCTTCTGTATCAGTAATTGCAACAATTTTTGCATTGCGTTCTTTAATGAACTTTGTAGCTTCAATAGTTGTTTTTGAATATCTTGGATAGCTTATAACAATTAAAACATCTGTTTCTTTTATTCGGATTATTTCTTCATAAAGTGAATTTACACCGCTGTTTTTAAGAACTTTAACATCATCAAGTATAACATCAAGATAAAATCCAAGGTAATTAGACAATGTATTTGATGTTCTAAGGCCAAGTATGTAAACTTTTTTTGCATTCAAAATTAAATCAGTGGCTTTATCAAGCTCTTGAGTATCAATTGTCTCGTACAAGCTTCTAAGTGTATTCATTTCATTTTTAATAATTCTTTTATGTAGTTTGTCCTTATCATTTACAATGTCACTGTCTAAGCTTATCCTTTGTACTGTTGTTAATTTGTTTTTAATTAACACTTGTAGAGCTTTTTGCAATTCAGGGAAACCTGAATAGCCAATGGTACTGGCAAATCGTACAACAGTTGATTCACTGACATCTACGGTTTCCCCTATTTTTGCGGCTGTCATGAAAGCTGCTTTGTCATAGTGATCAATAATAAATTGTGCTATTTGCTTTTGTCCTTTACTAAATTTATAATAATTACTGTTTATTAAGTTAATTAAATCATTGTTGCTCATAAAATCATCCTTTAATTAATTTAATACCTTCTTCGAAAGCATCTATGTTTTTACTCACTGTCACAGGAGGTACTCGGTGCGAAATTGAATTAATCATAATTTCTTTGCTTATAACACCCTCTCCTATTAGAGCGTAAAGTGCTCCTACAGAAATAATATTAGCAACCATATGTGTTCCTAACTTACTTTGAGCGGTATCCAATATTGGTAATCTATATATTTTATAATCTACATCTAAATTAATATTAACATTTTCATCGACTATAAGTATACCACTTTTATCTAAAGTTGCAACATATTTATCATAAGAGCTTTGAGTCAAACATAATAATATATCCGGTGTAACAACCTTTGGAAAGTTAATCTCGTTTTTGCTAATTATAACCTCTGCCTTACTGGCTCCTCCTCGAGCTTCAGGACCATAGGATTGAGTTTGAATAGCATTTATTCCTTGCTCTATTGCTGCATCAGCTAAAATAATAGCTGCAAGTATAACTCCTTGACCTCCGGAGCCGCTTAATCTAAGTTCTAATTTATCAAACAAATTAATCCCTCCTTAACTCTTGGATTTTATCAACAATTACCTGATAGCTTTCAGTATATTCAGGTTTTGGTTCATTGAAAAATTCCCCGATTAAAATTTTATTTTCACCCTTTTCAGGATTTTTTTCTACAACTTTAATATCTACACAATTATCTTTAAAATAGGTATGCATGTTAAATGCATTTCCTTTTTTATTCTTTCTGCCATAATATGTAGGGCATAAACTTAATCCTTCTATAAAAGAAAATCCTTTGTTTTGTAATCCTTTTTCAATAAGCTTTTGCATTAAGGGCGCATGATATGCAGTCGCTCTTCCAACGAAACTTGCTCCTGCTCCTTTTGCTAAGTTGCACAAATCGAAAGGAACATCTATATTTCCAAATGGTGCAGTTGTAGCAAAATCAGCAGTAGGAGTAGTTGGAGAATATTGTCCACCTGTCATACCATATATATTATTATTAAATACAATTGTTGTAATATCTAT
>JAEZGU010000232.1 GCA_023416855.1 Bacillota bacterium | reverse complement strand
CGATATAACTGACGTTAAAGTTGTTGGCGATAAAGAAACTCCAGGCATCGGAACTTTAGCAATTGAGCAATTACCTGCTAAAATAGTTGAGGCTGATTCTGCAGATGTTGATGCAATAGCAGGAGCTACTGTAACAAGTAATGCTATAAAAGAAGCAGTTAAAAGTGCTTTAGGAAAATAATCTACATAAGTAAAATAAATTCCGAGGTAGTCCTCGGAATTTTATTATATATTTTCATCACTTATTACTTCAATATTATTTAATCTTAACAGTCTTGTTGTTATGCCTTCCCCGGGTATTAGATTTTTGTTGAAGGAACCATCATAAATACAGCTGCTTCCACAGGAAGGGCTTTTTTCTTTTAATATAGCTTTTTTAATGCCATACTTATTGGCTATGTCTAAAGATTTAATAGCTCCCTCTACAAAGTGATTTGTTTTATCGTCTGAAGCAATATTTATTACTCTGCCGTTTTTTATTTCGCATGGGAGGCGGGGTACTGACAAACCTCCTAATATTTCAGGACAGACCATAATTGCTTTATTATCATCAACTAATTTTTTGATTTTTTCATTTTCAAAAGCCTTTCCGTCATACCTTGTTTTTTCACCGCAAAGACATGAGCTCACTATATATTCATACGAATGTCCAGTGTCTTTGATATGAATATTTTTATTATCCTCGTGGGCTAAATCTATTTCATCACTAAGCGTACCATCTGAATTAATTATCTTAATTATTGGTCTTAATGGTTTACCTATATTGTTTTCGCTTACTATAGCGGTTTTTTTGTTGTTTAGCTTTACATATTCACCTGGTGAATATAATATAATGTTTCTTAGGAAAACTTCTGCTATTTCGGAGTCATATTTTGTGTTAATGTTATTTAATATATAGTTATATACCTTGTTTTTACGTTTAGCTTTTCTATAATAGAAATCGGTACTTAACGCCTGATATGCATCACAAACAGCTATTATTTTACCGTATAGATGAATTTTATTTCCGCTTAATCCAAAAGGATATCCTGACCCGTCAACGTGCTCGTGGTGGTTTAATATTCCTCTTAATATATCATTTGATACGAACGATTTAAACTCTTTCACTGCATTAATAGGGTGTTGTTTTATGGCTTGGAACTCTTTTTTGTTCAGCTTATCTTTTTTTCTAATAATTTCTTCCGGAATATTTAACATAACAATATCATGTAGCAAAGCAGCGATAGCCAAATCTTGTAGTGCATGCCCTTTTAAGTCAAGGGAATCACCTAATGATATGCTTAATATGCATACATTAAGACAATGTTGGAAATAATAGTCATCGTAATTGTTGAATTTTAAGGTATTATAATATAGTGTTCTGTTGACAATGGATTCCTTTATTAAGTCATCTGCTAAATCAGCTATATCCCAAATTAACCTTTTATCTATTGTGTTAAGTAGCTTATATTTGTAAAAAATATCTTTTATTCTTGTTAATAAATCACCTTCAAATTCATCATCTAAAGTATTGTTAGATAAATTACAATTTTGCTCTTCATTTTTAACATATACACCCGAGATATTATTAGACCTGATTTTATTTATAAATGAAGCATTGAGAGGCAGGCCTCCTTTTAAAAGAAGTGTTTTGAAATTATATTTATTATACAATGTTAAATCCATGGCTAATATCATGCCTGGTTTTAAATTATCTGCTGTAATGAATAACATAGGTAACTCCAAAAAAGATGTTTTTATTAATTTTAGCATAAGTAAGTATTTTTTGCCATATATAATGATAAATTTATCGACAAGAAATCGTATTTATTGACTTTTTTGAAATATAATGTTATCATAAATTGATATAGTGTAGTATTTTATTAAACAGGGGAGTGGCTATCGTCATGGAAAGAAGAAATATATTAGAAAAGTTAGGGCTTATCGAAAAAGTCGAGAATGAAAGTCAAGCTAACAATACTGATGAAGAGATAGTAGAAGAGCTAATTACCGAGACAGAAATTGAAAAACCACAGTTTGCTGAAGTGCTTAAGAATAACATACAAAATGATACTAATGAAGCTGTTGTTACTGTTATTGATGACAATGACCCAATAGCAATTGTAAAGAAAAAGAAATTACTTAAAATTGATGAAATATATAGAAACTATGAAATTTCATCAGAAGGTATTAATTCCTTATCAATAGTTGAAAGTTTCCAAAAAGCATTACCTGATTATTTACCAACTGATGTTAAAAGACAATCAATTTTAAACATTATTGCTTCATCTAATGTTCAGGTTGAGAGCTTACTGAAAGATGGAAATGATAAGCTAAGATCTCTAAATGACTTTTCAGAGGCATTTAGTAAAGAATCAAATGAAGTTATTTCTGATTTTGAAAAGGAAATAAAAAAACTTACAGAAAAAATAAACAATTACAAAACAGCTATAGACAATATGAAAAAATTACACACAGAACAGGATTTTACTGTTAAGTATGAAATAGAAAAAATTAATAATATATTACAATTTATAAACCCTGAAAAATAAATATTGTGAAGGTGATACAGTGTATAGCTATAAACTTACAAGACGCGGGAAAATAGTTTTATCTATGCTTGTTATGATTGTATCTTTAATTGGTTCGGTATATATAAGAGGGAATGCCATAGCAAGCGATGGATCTGGTTTTATGATTCAAAATGCTGTACATTTAAGCAACGTAAATAATAATGGACAATCAATATCTTTTAGTAATGAATTAAAAAAGCTAAAGGATAATGTTGATGCCCAGGAATTGTTGGTAGCCAACGAATTAAGTGATGAACAGATTATAGAAATAGATAAAGAAATTGAACAAGAAGTAGAAAAAGAAATTTTAAGTATTAATGTTGAAGATATAAAAAGTTATGATAGAAAAATAGCATTTTTGACCTTTGATGATGGGCCTTCTCATAATGTTACACCACTCGTTTTAGAAACTTTACAGAAATACAATGTTTATGCAACCTTTTTTGTCTTAGGTAACATGTGCGAAAAAAATGGACATGTATTAAAGCAAGTAAAGGAACAGGGGCATTCTATAGGAATACATTCATATACTCATGAATTAAATAAATTCTTGAAAAGCAGAGATAGTTTTATTAATGAAATAAAAATGACTGAAAATGCAATTAAAGAAAATCTTGGGGAGGACTTTACCACAAGATTATTTAGGTTTCCGGGAGGATCATTTGAAACTTATAAGAGAAAGTATTTGAATGATTTGCACGATTTAGGATATGTGAGTGTTGATTGGAATGCACTTACATCAGATTCAGAGTATGTTAACCCGAAACCGGAAATGTTAATGGAAAGATTGAAAGCGACAATAGTTAATAAGGACAGAATAATAATCTTGATGCATGATTCAGACACTAAAGAGGTTTCCGCGGAAATTCTTCCTGAAATCATAGAGTTTTTACAATCTGAAGGATATGAATTTGCAACTTTAAAATAGAACAGACGGTTAACATTATTAGCCGTCTGTTTTTTCATTGCTATTTAATTTATCTATTACATATTTATCAATGGCTTTTTCAATTTGAGTTTTTGCGTAAGCTTCGATGCCATCAAACGTACTTTGAACTATTCTTTCAACACAACTTTTTGTTATTATAAACTTCAACGGTGCAGGTACTAAATTATACAAAGTATCAACCACAAAGGAAAATTTTTGTCCTCCTGATTTAGTAATATCTTTATACTTTTCTTCCGCTTCCGTAATATATTTGATTGAGCTTTGTCTTAATTTTTCATTTGTTCTTAAATATGCTGACAATGCGCCAAATATAATTGTAAGAATAGGAACTATTAATTGTATTATTGTATCTAAATTTAATTCCATATAATCACTCCGAATATAAACTATAGTAGTAGTATATTCGAAGGATTGTGGGTGGTTACAATACTTTTACTTCATATGTTGACTTTAGCACTCCTGATAGTCCGGAATGTTCGTAGTCATAACCCATATCAACTATGGTTATATTCATATAATCACTGTCATATAAAAGATCTATATCATCTCCAACAGTTCCGTCTGAGTTGACAATTCTGATAAGTGGTCTCATTATATTTTCAGTATAGTTTTTAACAACGACTGCTAACTTATCATCACTTAATTTTACAAATGTTCCAACAGGAAAAGCCACAATTACTTTTAAGAAATGCGACAGTATTTCATAATCGAAGTGTGTATCAACACATCCCATTAAATACTCAATAACTTCATTTGGAAAAGCTGCTTTTCTGTATGGTCTATCAGAAGTTAATGCATCATAAACATCACATACAGCCAAGATTTTGCCATATAAGTGAATATTATCTCCTTTTCTCCCGTATGGATAGCCTGTGCCGTCTAATTTCTCATGATGACTTTCTATTGCTCTTATTACATCGTTTGAAACATAATTTTTTAATAATTCTACTGCATTAACCGGATGGGTTTTTATTATTTCATATTCTTTATCAGTTAACTTACCCGGCTTGTTTAGTATTTCAACAGGAATAGTCATTTTTCCAATGTCATGCAATAAACCCGCCATACCTAAACTATGAAGCTTATTTTCGGATAAGTTTAGAGCAATGCCTGTTGAAATGCTTAATATAGCAACATTAAGGCAATGTCGAAATGTGTAGTTGTCAAAATTATTAAAATTAATAACGTTATATGATAAATCTTCTTTGCTTAATAGCTCAATAATTAAATTGTCTACAATTGATGATATCTTTCTTATGTTGGCAGCATTAATTTTGCCGGTACTCATTTTAAACTCAACATAAACATCCTTTAACTGTTTTAATGAATTTGCAGCTATTTTATCATCTATATATGATTCAACATCTATATCTGCAAAACCTTCGCTTTCTATGTATGCTCCTTCAATATTGTAATATGCAATTCTTTTTAAAAATGCATTATTTAGAATTTGTCCTTTAGTTAATAGTAATGTATTAAAATTACTTGAGTTAAATAATGAAATATCTCTTGCTAAAATCATGCCCGGTCTAAGATGTTTTCTTGTAATATATAACATGTTGTACTCCAATATTTGATTTTGCGTATAAAAAGAGTATAGCATACATATTTACATTATTCTACAATTTTTTTGATTTAACATAATTATGCATTGGTGATTAAATATATATTTCTTTATTTCAAAAACTTTGACAAAAACTGTTCAAGTCCTTAAATTTATAATAGAGATTTTTAAAATAATTTAATAAAGCTTTAAAAACAGAATCTTTGTTCATAACTTATGCAAGTTATCAACAACTGTGGATAGAATTGTTAACAACTTCATAAGTTGATGATATTAATAATTGTTAGTGTCAAGTATTTTTTTTATAATTTATCAAAAAAGTTATTGTTGAAATTTCAATGAAAAGAGATAGTAACAATTTAACAACTTATCCACTATTGTGGACAACATTCCTTTTATAAACACAAGAATAAATATGAGTAAAAATTTAATAAATAATACATGTTTCGACAAATATGATATTATAGGTGTTATATAATATATTTATTCCGGAAAATCATTTGCAGCAAATGAAACATAAATGTGCATGAGTGAACGATAAACCAAAGATACATGCACCTTAGGTATGGGAATATTCGGGGGAATATGATCGAAAATAATTAAATTGGTGATGTAAAAAGCGCAATTTATAAATTGCGCTTTTTGCTATTATTTAATTTAGAGGAAAAATTTATAGTTCAGGTTCAATTAACCCATAGTTTCCATCTTTTCTTCTGTAAACAACATTTACTTCTTCGGAATCACCGTTTAAGAATACAAAGAAATTATGTTTTAAAAGATCCATTTGCAAAATGGCCTCTTCAATATTCATAGGTTTTATCGCAAACCTCTTTGTTTTTACTACTTTAAATTCTTGATCATCTTCTATATCAAGGGGTTCTATGTTTTCAAATTTTATTGAATTGTTAGAATGCTTTTTATTTTGTAGTTTAGTTTTGTATTTTCTGATTTGTCTTTCTAATGCTTCTACTGCATCATCTACGGCATTGTACATGTCATCAGAGGATTCTTCTACACGTACTATTCTGCCATTGAAAGGAATAGTCACCTCAACTTTATGTAGTTTCTTTTCGATGCTTAATACTACTTTAGCTTCAATATCTTGTTGGAAAAATTTATCCAACCTTTTAATCTTTTTTATTGCAGCCTCCCTTAACGCATCTGTAAGTTGCATGTTTTTTGCATAGATTGATATTTTCATGCAGTCAGCCCCTTTCAAGTTATTTATTATTAATATACTTAAATGTTACCCAAATATGAAACAAATAAACAATCAAAATAAATATTTTTGCTTGTACTTTACAAAGAAAAATAAAAAAAGATGTTTTTCACATCTTTTATTGTTCGTTATATACAGTTTCTTTTCTAAGTGTCATTTTTCTAAAATTTGAAGCATATTCAAACACGGCAATATACTTGTCCACGAAGCTTACTATCCATGCTTCTTTTGATTTTGGTACACCAAAAGGAAACATGTGTCCCTTTATAATATTTTCTTCCTTATCGTTTAAATCAAAGTATTTAATTGCGTTGTTAAAAGCTATAATCGGGTGTGATATTGCATGTTTTATTGAATCTGTTATTAGTCTTGGACTTAAACATTTCTTAAATTTATATAAAAAGAAGTCATGAAGCAAAGCCCCTCTTATTGTTGACTCCCAGTCTAAATTTCTTTTGTATGCCATTTGGTACGCATGGAACGCTACTTTTACAGAGTGATCAAAAACACTTTCATCATGGTGTTTGATATTTCTCATTTGCTGATATTGTTCATGTTCTATGATAGGTCTTGCAACTTCCATAAATCTGTAATCAAAATATATCATTGTACCATCCTTCGATTTTGGATTTGCATTGGGTTTTTACAAAAAACCATAATACCTTTCTATAATATATCCAATTAACAAAAAAAGCAATAGTAAATTTTTATTATTATTTGTAAAGCATTGATGAAAATATATGTTTTAACATTGGGTATGGGGGTATATATTTATTAATAAAATAAAAAGCCGCTATTAAGCGGCTTAATTGGCTGTGCATAATTTATTTATCTATATTGAACACCAATATATGATGCAGGGTTTACTACTGATCCGTATTTTCGCACTTCAAAATGTAAATGAGGTCCTGATGATACGCCGGTTGAGCCAACTGCTGCAATTACTTTTCCTTGATATACTTTTTCTCCAACTGATACATAAATTTCACTACAATGTGCATATCTTGTTGTAAATCCTCCGCCGTGGTCTATATCTACCATATAACCATAGCTTCCACTCCAACCTGCATATGTTACGGTGCCACCATCAGCTGCTTTTATAGAAGAACCTGATGCTTTTGCCATGTCCTGACCTAAATGAAAACCACCGGATCTTGAGCCAAATCTGGATGATATAATTGAGCCTGGAAGCGGATTAACAAAATATCCTGTTCCTTTTTTTGGTGGTGGATCTTGAGTACCTGTTGTAACAACTTCTGTAGTTGGTAATGTTATTACTTCTTCTGATATAATTTCTTTAGCTATTTGAATACCATTTTGTTCTGTTACAATTGATTCTATTACTGATGTACCGTACTTACCCTTTTTTTCAACAACTTGCTCATCGTTAAACATATATGAAACGTATTTGTATTCAGTTTCATATGGAGTTTTTTCTTCCTGATTTAATTTTCTTTTAACCTGTACATTGATGAACGGTTTAGGAACGACTAAATTCAACTCGTCACCTATTTGAATTCTTTCAGGGTCTGATGAAGGATTTGCTTGTATTAAATCATCTAATGACATATTGAAATATTCTGCTATATTCCAATAGTTATCACCTTTTTCAACAATATACTTCTTTTCTTCTTCAGTACCTTTAATTATATAGTTTATTAACTCTTCTTTGTTTTTAATTTCATTGTTTAAAGCTTTTATTTGTTTTATTTCTACATTTTCAGCTGTTGTTACTTCTATTATTGACTCTTCATCATAGTTTGCTGTAAAGTAATCCTTTACTTCTTCAATGATGCTTATAGCTTCATATTCTGAGTTTACAACTCCAATTTGGTTCCCGTCAACATTAATCGAATATGCCAATATAGAATATTTAACATTAGATTTTAATATTTCATAAAGACCGTCTTCTGTAATAATTTCCTTATCTTTTGCTGTAGATTCAACTATTTCAAATTCGTTTTCTATAGCTAATTCGTGATTATGTACTTTTTCTAAATCTTTTTCTAATTTAGTTAGTGTTATTTCTAATAATTCTTTATCTCTAACTTTACATAGCTCTTTGCCATTTTGTAAAATGGTATAGCTTTCAGTTGAATATATATTGTTTTCATGAGAGTTAAGGTAATTTAAAGTATATACACTACTTAAAATCAAAGTTGTTGCCATTATTAGGCACACACCGCCTTTAATTTGTTTAGATAGCGGGTTTGAAAATTGAGTTTTAAAGATTTTATCAAAGAATTGTCCGATTTTAGCTTGTTTTATAAAATCAGGTTTTATAAATTGAATTTTTTTAGCTTCTTTTATTTTATTTAGGACTTGTCTATATTTTTTTTCGGGGAGTTGTTTAAAGATTTCAATTGTTTCTTTTTTTACAATAGGTTTTTTTAATAGGGGTAAATTTAATTTTTTCATAGTTTACTTCCTGCTTATTTATCGTTGTTATATGAAATATATCACTTAATAAAAAGTTATTTATATTTTAAACAAAAAATGATATAATTAAATAGTTACTACTGTTCTTTTAATTAAATCATCTGACAACATTATAATATTAAACATGCAATATTGTCAATTGTTTTAAACAGAAAATGTTTTCACAAATTCATAACAACATTGTTACAAATATATTACAATTCCTTGTAACATATTGTTGCCAAAAAGGAGCTTAATATGTATTTTATTCTTCAAGAAATGCAAATAGATTTGGGGGATACCCCTATAGAAAATATATTTATAAATGATTATATGCCTATAGCTGAAGGTACATATGTAAAGGTATACATTATGGGATACAAGTATGCTAAGGACAAGCAATATAATTTTAACAACGAAACAATAGCTAAGAATTTAAAACTTCCATTATCTGACGTTTTAAGAGCTTGGGATTATTGGGAATCAGAAGGAATTATTATAAAACATATAGCAGATGATGAGTATAATTACTCTGTTGAATTTGTTAATCTAAAGCAGCTTTATATTGACAAAGTTTATAAATTTGTAAAAAACCAAGAAACTACTGAAGTAAGTATGAGTGATAAACTTATTTCAACAGCCAAAAGCTCTGAAAATAAAAAAATGATGGAAGAAATTGAGGAGATGTTTGGAAGGCCGTTAAAAATAAGCGAAAAGCAAAAAATAGTAAAGTGGCTTAATGAATTTAAAATGAAGCCGGAAATAATGACACAAGCATTTAGCTACTCAATTAACAATAAAAAGAAAAAAGGATTCGCTTATATTGAATCTGTTGTTACAGCGTGGTATGATGCAGGTGTAAATGATATTGATACTATGGTTGAATATTTAGAAAAGAGAAACGATAGGTTTTCTGTTTATTCCCGTATAAGCAAAGCGCTTGGATTTAATAGAACGTTGACAGAAGCAGAAATGAAATTAATTGACAGATGGGTTGATGAATGGTCATTTTCAATGGAAATGATATTAAAATGTCTTGATAATTCAACTAAAATAAATAATCCAAATTTAAATTACTTTGACAAGATTTTGAATGATTGGTTTAAGAATGGATTTAAAACTGTTGAAGATCTAAAAAATGATAAAAAGCCTGAATCGAAATTAAAGACTACAGTTAAAGAAACCGCAAAAACTAAAAATAAGTTTCATAATTTTATTCAAAGCGATGATTACACCGGAGATGATTTAGAAAAGATAGCAAGGAAAAGATTTGAGAAGAAGCTAAACAAATTAGGATTAAGCATGCCTGAGGAAGGGGATGATGGAAATGAATAAACAAATCCTTGAAAATATAATGACAGATTATAATAAAAAACGTCTTAAAGCTGCTCACAATGCAGATATAAAAAAAGAAAATCTTTATGAAAGAATTCCTGAACTGAAAAAGGTAGATGATGAAATTAAGCTTCTTAGTATAAAGCTATCTAAATTATTTTTGTCTAAACCGGACAATATAAATGAATTAGTGTTAAAGTTAAGAGAAGAAATAGATAGTTTAAAAAAGCATAAGGCTTTTATATACGAAAAAAACAATATCCCTGAAAATTATTTGGAAATTGAGTATGAATGTAAAAAGTGCAATGATACAGGATATTTAATTGACGGAAAGAAATGTAGCTGTTTAAACAAACAAATTATCAGTAACTTATATACTATGTCTAATATGGAGCATATGCTTAATAAGGAAAACTTTGATACTTTTGATATTAATGTTTTTAGTAACCAAAGCTATAAAAATGAAAAGCTTACTCCAAGACAAAATATGTATTATATTTTAGAAATAAGTGAAGATTTTTGTTCTAATTTTCATGATTCCAATATGAATCTTTTATTGTATGGCAGTACCGGTTTGGGAAAAACATTTATGTGTAACTGCATAGCAAAAGCACTTATAAACAAAGAAATATCAGTGCTTTATCAAACATCATTTTCTTTGTTTGAAATAGTTGAGAATCATAAGTTTCACAAACTAAATGAAAGTGAAGAGAATTTAATTAATTACAATATGATTTTTGATTGTGATTTACTTATAATTGATGATCTTGGTACAGAGGTGAGCAACTCATTTACAAATGCAGAGTTGTTTAATATTATTAACGAGAGATTGATTAACAATAAAAAAATAATAATTTCAACAAATCTATCATTTGAACAATTAAGAGATGCTTATTCAGACAGAATAACATCACGTGTTTTTAATAATTTTGTACCTCTTAAGTTTTACGGAAATGATTTAAGATATAAAAACTAAAAATGAGGAATTATATGAAGCATAATTTAATATTTGGCCATAAAACGCCTGACACGGACAGTGTTTGCTCAGCTATAGTGCTGTCATGGCTTAAAAATCAAATTAATGAACCATCAGTGCCATACATACTTGGCAGTATAAATAAAGAAACAGAATTTGTTCTTAACTACTTTAATGTAACCACACCACAAATTTTAGATAATGTAAAAATACAGCTAAAAGATTTGGATTATGACAAGGTTAAGCCTTTTCATAAAGACAGATCTGTTCATTTTGCTTACTTTCATATGAATGAAAATAAACTAAGAACACTTCCAATAATTGATGAAGATGGTTATTTGTCAGGTATTATTACAATGAAAGACATTGCAATGAGCTTGATTAATACAGATCAACATTATATATGCACCTCTTATGATAATATAATAGAAACACTATTAGGAAAAAGCTTGTTGAGGTTTGATGATATAATTGAAGGTGAAATAATTGTTGCTTCATTTGAAAAAGAAACATTAAGAAAAACATCTATTATCAATAAAAATTCCATAGTTATTGTGGGTGACAGATACGATGTTATTAAGTACGCCATAGAAACAGGTGTAAAATTAATTATTATAACCGGAGATTTGGAAGTTGCACCTGAGCTATTTGATTTAGCAGCTGAAAATAAAGTAAATATAATTGGAACAGCATACCAAACTTATTATACAGCAAAAAATATATCCTTATCTAAATATGTTGAGGATATAATGAAAGATAAGGATATTATGATGTTCTTCGATGATGATTATTTAAATGACTGTAAGGAAGATATTGAACAGTCTAAGCATTCTAAATTCCCTATTATTTCAAAGGACAAAAAATACTTGGGATTACTTAGCAGAAATCATATGATTAATCCTCAAAGAAAAAAAGTTATACTTGTTGACCACAATGAAATGAATCAAAGTGCAGAAGGATTAGAGGAAGCTGAAATACTTGAAGTAATAGATCACCATAAAATAGGAGATATAAAAACCTCTATTCCGATAATATTTAGAAACATGCCTGTCGGTAGCTCTAATACTATCATTTATAATATGTACAAAGAACATAATGTTGAAATTACAAAAGAGGCTGCTGGGCTTATGTTGTCAGGAATTATTTCTGACACATTGTTGTTAAAATCTCCAACAACAACTGATAAAGACAAATTAGCTGTTGAAGAACTGTCTAAAATAGTAAATATAAATATGCATGAATATGCTATGGAAATGTTTAAAGCAGGAACTTCACTTGAAGGAAAAACCATGGAAGAAATTTTGTTCCAGGATTTCAAGAAATTCAACTTGGTTTATAAAAATGTGGGAATATCACAAGTGTTTACATTGGATATTAATCAAATTATGAACAACAAGGATGAATATATTAGATTGATAGACAATATAACTTATGACAAGGATTATTTCTTAATAATTATGGCAGTAACTGATATAGTTAATGAGGGATCATATATTTTCTATACCTCTAACAAAGAAAGATTAGTTAAAGGAATATTTGAAGAAGAAAATGCATTTCAAGGAATGTATGTGGATAAATGCGTTTCGAGAAAAAAACAAATAGTTCCAAGGGTTATAAATGCACTAAAATTAATTAGATAAATTCGGTAGTAAAAAAGCTCTAAGGTCATGACCTAAGAGCTTCTTTTTTACATTTTTATTAAATTCATGTGGTACATTTTTCTCATATTATATGATGCATTTACAAAAATAACAGAAAAAATTAAATATGAAAATACTATTTTTGTAGTATCAGATACTGAATATACAATCATTTCCATTAAAGGATGTATGAAGCTTGCAAGAACTAAAGCTACAATCCCCCAAGCTAATGAAAAATCCAAACATATATATGAATGAAGATTAAAAGGCAAGCTGCTATAATCCCATAATTTACAATGAAAAACTTTATCTAAAATTCTACCTATTGCATATTCTAAAAAAGTAACTGCAACAATGCTTGATAGTGTAGCAAATATTAAACCGGATAATCTATTCATTGTTACTTCGCTTAATGTAAATATCATAATTATTATTACTGCGCATAACCCATATAGAGGTAAAAAATAATTAGTTAGAAAACCTCTACTAATAAAAATGCTTTTATTGATTATACTTCTAAAAACTGTTTCTAACAAAAACCCTAAAAATCCATATATAAAAAAGAATACTGTCACATTAATTAAGTCATATTGCATA
>JAEZGU010000220.1 GCA_023416855.1 Bacillota bacterium | reverse complement strand
CTGCCCCCTTTGGCCACTCGGGAACCCCTCCATATGGAGCTGGCGGACGGAATTGAACCCCCGACCTGCTGATTACAAGTCAGCTGCTCTACCTGCTGAGCTACACCAGCACATATAAACTTTGCAGATGATTATCAGTTGTTACAAACAGCTGATTTCCAAACTGCTTGTATATAATAACACGGCTTTTGCTATAGTGTCAACAACATTTTTAAATTTTTTTAAAAGAAATTTCACTCTACTTATTCACTTTTTATTACTCCCCTATTTACTCTTTTTGATACATTAAAAGTGATTAATTGATTTCCACATGTCGGTATAATTTCTCTTATTTATATTTGAATGTCTTGACAATTTCTAAAGCAGTATCCTCCTGCACAAACTCTGTAAAAAAACTGATATCATAAACTTCCTTATAGCCATATTTGAGTTTTTCACTGCTGATTATTGTTGGTAAATAAAAATGTAGTTCTTCAGTAATTGTGTCATCATTGGCAGCAGCAGGCAAGCTTCTTGCCAGCTTAACCATCAGTACATCCGTAGAAAATCCCTGCAGATGCTTTTCATCTAGTACTTCATAGTGGTTTCCATAGGTTAAATATCCATACCTGGCAACATCTCCAACCTTTTTATCATTTATATAGAATTCTGCTTCAATCCCATCTGTCTTAACTTTCCATTTACTTGGGACTTTTATTGAATATAACTTTGTATTAACTTTTTGGGTTAAGTTACCTTCCATAAAAGATGTGTTGCTTGGTATGTTTAAGCCGGTTTGCCATTGGATTAAATTCAGTTTTCTTAATAATCCTATAGTGTCATACTGAAACTCAAAAAACACAGGAGTTTTATTGTTCTCAAATACCATTAGTATTGGTTCATTTTCTTTAGAGTATATGATATTTAGTTCATCTACTTTGTCTTCCATCCAGGCATTTTTCACTTCAACAGAAGGGTTTAATGGGATTTTAATAATAATACCCTTGTCAGGAATAGGATTATATCTGGGATATATATTTGTTAATGCTTTTAAACAGTTTTCAGCTTCCTTTTGTACAAAATTATCAGTTAATACTTTTTTAATTACACTCTCTTTACCAATATCAAAAATTTCTATAGTTTTACGTCTATTAAAGCTAAACACTCCTTTTTCTAAACTATTACTCTTCCTCTGTAACCAATGTGGAATAGGGTAATCCTTAATATGCTCATATTTAAGAATTTCTACTTTATCATATGAAACTCTAATGGTAATATGGTCAACCCCTATTGTATTATGTGCTCCTAAATAAGGGGTTACCTCTAACTTCATAATAAATGTAAAAGACCTGTAGCCATATGGTCTTTCAATACTTAATAAATCTATCATCCATGGGTCTACTGATGGTGAATAACCTGTATTTTTCTCATAATAATTGTCCACTTCTTTTTGAATATAAGGTAAAAGCATCATCATAAAAACATCTTGGTATAATTCTTCTAAAGACTTCTCAGGTGGTTTCTTAGGCTCATAATGAACTTTATCCTCATCCTGAACATTATTTATAGTTTGTGCAGTATAAGCATGACAGGTTAAGCCATTAATGGCTAAACAAACAATTAAACTTAATGAAAAAAGCTTGATTTTAGATAGCAAAGTAGACACCATCCTTATAAGTCTTAAATTTAGTCTTATCTCTATATTCAACCATTGAACATTTTATATGTAACCTAATTTTGCATGGAACCTTTTTTACATAAACGGACTTTTATAAATTGTAAAAGGCAATACCAAAATCGTTGTTTATAATAAATAAGTTAAAAACAAAAAAAGAAGAAGTAGCTTTATTCAAAGCTACTTCTTCTTTTTTAATGGCGACCCGGAACGGGCTCGAACCGTCGCCCTCCAGCGTGACAGGCTGGCATTCTAACCAACTGAACTACCGGGCCATTTAATGGTGACCCATAGGGGACTCGCCGCATGCTACGCCTGCTAAAGACGTCGCCCACCGCTCGCTTAGCTTACGGTGCCGGGCTCCTACACTCGCCTAAAAATGTGCACTCAGCACATTTTGGTGCCTTTGGCACTTACGGCTCGTGCCCTCCCGGGTTCGAGTCCCGTATCATTACTTAATCAGTAATGGGGATTCATCTACATAAAGTTCTTAAAATGCTTTTGGTGACCCATAGGGGACTCGAACCCCTGTTATCGCCGTGAAAGGGCGGTGTCTTAACCACTTGACCAATGGGCCTTACTTAACCGTCGGCTCCGTTCGCCGACTGACAAAGTATATTGTAACGGGGGATGTACAAAAAGTCAAGCTATTTTTTTATCTTTTTTTTAACTAAATATTTTTCAAATATTTGAACTAAAGAAATCCTCTAAAACCCCATATCTTTCGTATGTCAGAAGGGCGTCCCTGTCACTGTCCTTAAATCTTACCAAATAGGTCCATCGGCCATAGGCTTCAATTTTCTTTATTATAGAGATATTTATTATATATGACTTATGGCTTCTGAAAAATAAAGTCTTATCCAAACGCTCTTCAATTTCACTCAAGCCCTCTGATGTTACATATTTATCATGCTTTGTATAGACTACTGTACTTCTGTCTTCTCTTTGTATAAGTATAATATCCTTCAAATCTACAATACTTATACCTTCCTTATTTCGGATTAAAAGTCTCTCTACAACTTTTTCATGTTTGAATACTTCATTCATTCTTGTAGTTTCCCAAACCTTGCCAATATCCTTTATTCTACCCAGTGTTTGCTTTACTCTTTCTATTTTGAAAGGCTTTAAAAGGTAATCAAAGGCATAAAGCTCGAAAGCATACGACATGTATTCC
>JAEZGU010000086.1 GCA_023416855.1 Bacillota bacterium | reverse complement strand
GTAAAAATTTAGAAAAATTATCATCAGGTTTCAGAATTAACAGAGCTGGTGATGATGCTGCGGGCTTAGCAATATCAGAAAAAATGAGAGGCCAAATAAGAGGTCTTGAAATGGCTTCTAAAAATGCTCAAGATGGTATATCATTAATCCAAACTGCAGAAGGTTGATTAAATGAAACACATGCTATTCTTCAAAGAATGAGAGAATTAGCTGTTCAGTCATCAAACGGATCATATGATGATGAAGTAGACCGTGATAATATACAAGCAGAAGTAACTGCATTAACAGCAGAAATAGACAGAATAGCAGAATCTACTAAATTCAATGGCAAAGCATTACTTAACGGTGCAGTTTCTACAACAGCTTTAACATTCCAAATAGGAGCAAACGGAGTATCAATTGAACAAGTTTCTTTAACAATCGGAAGCATGAAAGCTGAAGATTTAGGCGTTAAAGTTGGAACTATATCAGTTGCTGATCAAGATTCCGCTTCAACAGCTATATCATTAATAGATGCAGCTATAAACACAGTTTCAAAAACAAGAGCTTCACTTGGTGCATTACAAAACAGATTAGAACATACAATTAACAACTTAGGAGTAACTTCAGAGAACTTAACAGCTGCTGAATCTCGTATCAGAGACGTTGACATGGCTAAAGAAATGATGCAGTACACTAAGAATAATATTCTTACTCAAGCTGCTCAAGCTATGCTTGCTCAAGCTAATATGCAACCACAAGGCGTATTACAGCTATTACAATAATTAATAATCAACCAAATAAGGGGGCAACCCCTTATTTTTTTGATTTTGCTCTAAATATTATTATAAAAATGACGATATTGTTAATAACTGAATGTCGATGGGGGACTAAATGGAGAAAACTAATAATGAAAAAATAATAAAGCTTACACCTTTGCTGAAAAGGTTTATTGCAATTTCTTTAATATGCACTTTAATTATTATTTTTTCAATAATAAGAATTATAAGTAAACATGAAATTACATTTCACGAATGGCTTCTTACTTCTTTTAATTTTATATTTACAGCAATAATAATTGGTTTGTGTTTTCTTGTAATTAAAATGTATAAATTAATTAAAAAAAATTTACATAGCAAGTTAAAAAATATAGAACAGTCTGATATTTTGTATAATGTAAGAAACAAATTTAAATTTATTGTTGATGCGGAGGATCACATCAATAAGAATAAAGAGAAAAGATATGCTCTTGCTCACTATGATATAAATAAATTTACAATAATAAATAATTGCGTAGGTTATAAAATAGGTGATGAAATACTTATGCAAATTAGTATGATTTTAAATGATAATTTTGTAAATGAAGTATTTGGAAAAGCAGAAGGGGATAATTTTTTTGTTTTATTTGAATACTCAGAACAAGATGAACTTATTAGTAGGATTACAAATATAACCGAGAAAATAGAAAGTTTAGATATTTGGAATGAAGTTAACATAAAGCCGGCTGTCATAACAGGTATATGTTTTATAGACAATGAAAATATTGATGTACGCTCAGCAATTGATAAAGCAGTTTTTGCAAAAGGTGAACTAAAGAGTGGACATACAAGCAGTTATGCAATTTATAATGATAGTATTGGAAATAATTTAATAGAAGTTAAAAAGTTAGAAAATGATATGTACAGAGCTTTGGAGAAAAATGAATTTGAGGTATATATTCAACCAAAGGTGGATTTAAGGACAGGTGAAATTTCCGGCGCAGAAGCGTTGGTTAGATGGAATCATCCGGAGCTTGGACTTTTGAATCCTATTAGATTTATACCAATTTTTGAAAAGAATGGCTTTGTTATTAAATTAGATAAATTTGTTTTTGAACAAGTGTGCATACATTTAAGGAAGTGGTTGGATTTAGGCTATGATGTAGTACCTGTTTCAGTAAATGTTTCAAGAATACATTTTTTAAATAATAATTTTGTGACTGATTATAATGAAATAAAAAAGAAGTATAGCATACCTGACTATCTTATAGAAATTGAGATTACAGAGTCAGTGGTTTTCAGCAATGAAAAGGAAGATGAAATATTTACTGTTATGAGGAAATTCAGAAACGATGGTTTTGATATTTCAATGGATGACTTTGGTTCAGGCTATTCATCCTTAGGGCTATTGAAGGACATGCCTATAGATACACTTAAGTTAGACAGAATTTTTTTAGAACATATCGAAGATTACAGCTCGCAGATAATTGTTAACAATATTGTAAATATAGCAAAAAATTTAAATATGAACGTAGTATCAGAAGGTGTTGAAACAAATATGCAAGTTGATTTCTTAAGAGATATTGGATGTGATATGGCTCAAGGTTTTATTTTTGAAAGACCTATTCCTATATGGAAATATGATTCACTTATACGTGATGGTAGGAAAAAATATAAACTACCAACAAATGATTGCATTTAGAGGAAAGTCTTTGTTAATAAGGGGAATATCCCCTAAACATAAAATTATAGGAGAAATGGATATGAAAGATTTGGGAATAAAAAATACGACTAACAGTATTAAAAAGCAGTTTATAGTTACTATGGTATCTTTTTTAGTTTTTGCTATTGTGTTGCTTACGGTATTATCTGCATATATAGGTTTTAAGTATGCCAGCAATACATTAAACACAGTTGAAATTATTGCAGCTGTATCAATAGTTGCTATTATGATCATTCTTTCTATTGTATTAGTAAGTAACTTAACTAATCGAATAACAAATCCGTTAAATCTATTAGCAAGAAGATTGGAAGCTATAGCAAAAGGCGATATTCATTCGGATGTTGAAATAATTAACAGAAAAGATGAAATCGGATTAATAAGCAATGCTGTATATAACATTGTACAAGAGCTAAATTCTTTAGTAAATGATATGATATATAATTTGAGTGGAATTGATGATGGAGATTTCACAAGATATAAAGAACGTAAATTTCCGGGAGATTTTGAACAAGTAGGAGTAAGAATACATAGAATCAATTTAAGATTAAACAGATTGATAGGACGAATTACAAATAGCGCGGACTTAGTAGCTTCAGGTGCTGACCAAATGGCTGCAAATACACAAGATTTATCCCAAGGAGCAACTGAACAGGCTAGTTCTATTGAAGAATTAGCTGCAACTATTAATGAACTATCAGAACAAATAAAAGAAAATGCTAAAAATGCAAAAACAGCAAGAAGTAGTTCTTTAGAAACATCTTTAGAAGTTGAAAATGGAAAAGAGCACATGGACAATATGGTGCATGCTATGAATGAAATAAAAAATGCTTCTATGGAAATTTCTAAAATAATTAAAACAATTGATGATATTGCTTTTCAAACTAATATACTTGCTTTAAATGCAGCAGTTGAAGCCGCAAGAGCCGGAGCTGCTGGAAAGGGCTTTGCTGTAGTCGCTGAAGAAGTAAGAAACCTTGCTTCAAAAAGTGCAGAAGCAGCGAAAAATACTACTGAACTTATTGAGAGCTCTCTTATTGCAGTAGAAAAGGGATCAGATATAGCATATAAGACAGAGGAATCATTAAATAAAATTGTGGAAAAGGTTAAAACAACTGTGGAGCTGGTGGATCAAATAACTGAAGCTTCTGCTCAACAAGATCTTGGTGCTTCACAGGTATTAGTGGGTGTGGAACAAATATCATCAGTAGTGCAGGCAAATTCAGCTACTTCAGAAGAAAACGCCGCTGCAAGCCAGGAATTAAGCGGTTTAGCACAAGGCTTAAGAGACATGGTTGATGGAATAATACTTAAAGATGAAGACGTATCAAATTATGATATAGATTAAAATAGTAATAAAGAAAGAGGTATAAGTATGGCATACACTTGGGACAAATCATTAGAAACAGGCAATTTAACAATAGATGAGCAGCATAAATCAATTTTTAATGCAATTAACAATCTATTAGATGCATGCAGTACAGGAAAAGGAAGAATGGAAGTAGAAAATACATTAATTTTTCTTAAAGATTATGTTGTTAAACACTTTAACGACGAGGAAAGACTTCAAATAAAATCTAATTATCCTGGGTACGAAGCTCATAAAGAAAAACATGAGGCATTCAAGAATACAGTTAATGATATTTATCAAGAGTTTAAGGATAAAGGTGCAGATATAGGTCTTGTTGCGAAAGTTAATATGTCTATAGGTGGTTGGTTAATAAATCATATTAAATCTGAGGATAAAAAGGTTGCGAACCATATAAAGACAATGAAATAAGCTAATCTAATTGGAGATCCTTCACTGTAGCAGATGATAAGAATAAGTGAAGGGTCTTTTTGTTCATAATATTCATAATATTAATGTAAAATTAAGATTTGGGCATTATTATAAGTAATAAGCTTATAGGAGGTGTGTATGAGAATATTAATTGTTGAAGATGAAATAAAAATTACACAAGCTCTCAGTTATTTGTTTGCAAAACAAAAAATTGATGTGGACATTGCTAATGATGGCGATGAAGGACTTATTTTATCTGAAAAAGATATATACGATGTAATTGTACTTGATATAATGCTTCCCGGAACAGATGGGATAGAAATATTGAAATCAATAAGAAAGAATGGAATACAAACTCCTGTAATAATGCTTACAGCGAAGGATACAGTTGACGATAGGGTGTTTGGGCTCGAAACCGGAGCAGATGACTATTTAGTTAAGCCATTTGCAACAAAGGAATTAATAGCCAGAGTTAAAGCTTTAGCAAGAAGAAAAAGCACTGATTATGTTGGAGAAATATATGAGTTTGAAAATATAAAATATGACGTTAAAAATTATCTGTTGTATATTGGAGAAGTAGAATATAAGCTGCCATTAAAAGAGGCAATGCTAATGGAGATGTTTATAAAAAAACCAAGACAGGTGTTTACAAGAGAACAAATTATAGACAGAATATGGGGGCTTGAAGCTGATATATTAGAAAGTAATATTGAAATTTATGTTCATCATTTAAGGAAAAGATTAGAGGAAACTAGTGCAAAAATAGAAACAGTGCGTGGTGTGGGGTATATGCTCAAGGAGAAATAATATGTTTAGAAGGTTGCATTTTAAATTAACAGCTTATATGGGTTTGATATTAGTTGTATTCATGGTTTTTATAGCTACAGGCATATATAACTTTACCCGTATGGTTTTTGAAGATGGTAACAAGGAATTAATGCACTCTGAGGCACTTAGAGTATACACATATGGAAATTCATCAATAATGAATTTTAGCATAAATGGAAGCTTCGGTATTGATAGGATAGGACCAAGCATTACATTTATTGGTCCACAAAAGCTTGATGCTTGCTATGTGATGTATAATGAAAATTTAGATAGAGTAATTGCAAGCGAAAATGAAGTTGCAATTGGTGAAGATATAAAACACCTTGCTGTTAAAGCATTTGAAGAACAAAAGGATTCATACACTTTACGAAGAGTAGGCCGATTTAATTATAGAATTTATACAAGATATTTTGATGATTTTAACGGACCAAGCGTAGTTCAGGTTTACCAAAATACAGTGAATGAAGATATTCTATGGTCATTTTTAAAAACCGTGCTATATGCTACAGGATTAACCGGAACAG
>JAEZGU010000193.1 GCA_023416855.1 Bacillota bacterium | reverse complement strand
GAATGGCTCTAGGTTTTGGTACAATTATTACTAACGATATATATAAGGTATATTTCGATAAAAATGTAGGCAGTAAAAAAGAGTTGATTGTAACAAGAGCAGTCATATTCATATCATTGTTAATATCGGCATTATTAACATTTGGCAATGTTAAATCAGCAATATTAAAATGGGGCTTTATGTCCATGGGCTTAAGAGCAACAGTTTTAGTTATTCCAATGACTGGAGCTCTGTTTTTTAGGGGAAAAGTAAATAGAAAATTTGCCATATTATCAAGCATTCTAGGATTTGTTGCATTTTTGATTTGTGAGTTGTTGTTAAATATTAATATAGATTCGTTGGTGGTTGGGGTTTTGGTTAGTGGCGTAACGGCATTAATTGGTGGTGTAAGGCACCTGAGCTAGGTACCTTACACTTAAAGCAGTTTAACTGTTTAATATTCTTTTTTTTCTTAAATATTCTTCTTCTGTCATATTACCCTTAGCAAATTCAATTTTTAATTCCTCAAGGGCAGCATCATAGGAATTTTTCTTTGATGAATGACTTGCTTTTTTTATTATTAAAACAGCTGCAACAATTGTTGCTGCCAAAAGGATCACCATCAATAATGGCATGAACCATCCTCCGCCATAAAATCCGTTCATAAATCCAAAACAGCTGCCGAAACCTCTATATCCTCTTAAAAACATCATATTTATCACTCCTATTCTTGTATGATTTTTTTCATTCTTTCAAAAGTTTCATCTTCAATTTCTCCTTTAACATATCTTTGTTTCAAAATTTCCATTGTGTTGTTAACTTTTCGATGAGTTATGTTAAGGGATTCGGTGTTTTTGTACAAGTAATATATAAATAGCCCTAAAATTATCCATGTAAATATCATAATAATTACCTCCTTACAATATAAATATAAAATTAAATTGTGTCGAAATTATGTCAAAAGTATATTAAAATTATAATAATTTTATAAATTAAGGAAAAAAATATTGTTGACAAATTATTATTTCCAGAGTAAGATAACTAAAATAAATAATTATTGCTATGAAGTAGAGAAAATTATTTCAGATGTTTACAGAGAGTCAGCGTTGGTGAGAGTTGATGACGGAGAGATATAATATACACTACGGAGCAGGTTTGTTTAAAGGTATTCCGAGTAGACAAACACGTTTACCAACGTTACAAGGTTAGAGGTTGATTGACCTCAAAGTGATGATATTTATATATCATAATAAGGGTGGTACCGCGGATCTTTCGTCCCTGTAAGTATATTACTAATGTAATGTGTTTACAGGAATGAAAGATTTTTTTTTATAAAATTGCGACGGCAATTTCATTCTATTAAGATTCTGCGCAGAAAAAATGGTGTTGAAATGCAATAAAAATAATAATCAGGAGAATTTTATGAGTGAGCAAAATAAGGTAAGAAAATTAAATTTATTTTTAGCATTGCTGCCTTTATTGGTGATAATCGTATTTGGATTGCTATCAGTAATAAAATGGAAGGGCGGAATGAATATTCCTATAATATCAGGCATTATTACAACAGGATTGATAGGGATTTACTTAGGGTTTTCATGGGATGAATTACAACAAGGTTTGATAAAAGGTGTATCAAGAGCTTTAACTCCATTGTTTATAATTATGATTATTGGAATCATTATTGGTGCATGGATTCAGGGCGGAATCATTCCTTCATTAATTTATTACAGCTTAAAAGTTATCAGCCCTAAAATTTTTGTTCCTGCAGCTGCATTGGTTACAGCTATCATAGCTACAGCTACAGGTACTTCATTTACTTCAATTGCAACTGTAGGACTGGCATTAATGGCAACAGGTTTGGGGATGGGGTTTCCGGCTCCTCTCTTAGCGGGAGCAATTATTTCTGGAGCGTATTTTGGAGACAGTTTATCTCCGCTTTCTGACACAACAAATTTATCTTCTGCAATGTCTAATTGCACGTTGTTTGAACTTGTAGGTCATTTGGCAAAAAGCGGAGTTCCTTCATTGTTATTGTCTTTGATTATCTATTTTTTCTTAGGTCTGAAACACACAACACAAGAAGGCATGAATATTAGTACTATAACAGAAATTTTGCAAGGATTGAACAATTCTTTTGTAATCAGCCCATGGCTATTACTGATTCCTGTTATAACAATTATTTTTTCCATAAAGAAGTTTCCGGCTATTCCATCTTTGATTTTTGTAGCTTTGATGGGAGGCCTTGCAGCAATTATAATTCAAGGTGCAGATATTGGAAGTGTTGTCAGAACCATGACAAATGGTTTTACTAGCAACACTGGAGTTAAAATGGTAGACAGCTTATTAACAAGAGGCGGAATTAATTCAATGGGTGGAACAATTATATTGCTGACTCTTGCTGTAGCATTGGGAGGTATATAAGAAGAGATTGGTTCACTAGAATTAATATTAGAAATAATTATGAAAAAGGTCTCTTCTGCAGGACAATTAGTTACTGTAACAGTATTAAGCGGTTTGGTAACGGCTTTTGCAACAGGAGCCCAATTGTTAGCAATTATGATACCTGCCAGAATGTTTCAAAGAGCATATAAAGATTTTGACTTACATCCCAAGAATTTAGGAAGAGTTGCACAGTCTATAGGTTGTATATGTATTAATTTAGTTCCGTGGAGTGTACCAGCTTTGTTTGCTCAAGGCGTCTTAGGGGTTCAGGCTTTGGAATTTATTCCATATATTTTCTTTGCATACTTTACAATAGTTATAAATGTTATATACGGATTTACTGGATTTACTCTTGATAAGGTGCAAGATACTGCAGTTAATAAGTAATGAGGAGGCAAATATTGAATACAAAATCTATTACAAAGGTTGTTATGCTAGGTACTGGAACACCAAATCCAGTACCAGAGCGTTCTGGTCCAAGTGTTGCAATTGTGGTTAATGATAACTCATACTTGGTTGACTTTGGAACCGGAATTGTAAGACAAGCTGAAAGAGCGAATCAAATGGGAATTCATGCTCTTGAGGCTAAAAATTTAAAAACTGCTTTTTTAACACATACACATTCAGATCATTCAATTGGTCTTGCAGATTTAATTTTTACGCCATGGGTTTTAGAAAGGGTAGATGATTTAAAGATATTTGGCCCAAAAGGTGTAAAAAAAATGGTGGAGCATGTGCTTGCTGCTTATGAGGATGATATTAATGCCCGCA
>JAEZGU010000183.1 GCA_023416855.1 Bacillota bacterium | reverse complement strand
ATTATGAAAGAAAAGTTAAGAATTATAGATAACCTAATAAATATTGAAGAACGTAATAATGCTGCTCTTGAAGGGGATCTAATATGTAATTGAGGTAATCAGTATTTTAAAATATATCATTCAGGTAAACAAACTAAAGGTATTATAGCTCCATTTTTAATTAATAAAAATAAACAAATAATAATTGAAGCTAAGTGTACATGCTGTAATGAAAGTATTACTATTTATGATAATTCATTAGATGGTATTAATGTTAATATAATAATGCATTAAAATTTCCAAATAAGAATGCATGTTTGTTATAATTATCATATTAGAGGTGGCAACGATATGATAGTAGCAGTAAAGGCAATAACAAACATAGAAATTAAAAGTTTATGTGATCTTAAGAGATTAAAATTTTTTATGGATAATAATGGTTTAAAGATTAATAAAGCGCAAATAGCAAGAAATTTAGGGAAGGATTCAAGGACCATAGGGAAATATTTAGAGGGATATGAGAAGCCAAAAGCAAGGAAAAAAGGCTCATCAATGGATGAATACTATGACATCATCAAGGAGTTACTATCCTCAGAAACCCAGATATTCTACTATAGAAGTGTTCTTTATCAATATTTGATTGATAATTATAAATTAAAAATACCGGAGATGACATTTAGGCATTATCTAAATAAGCACCAAGAATTTGATAAGTATTTCAAGAAAGATAGAATATCGAATGCCAAAGGATTACCAGTAATCAGATTAGAAACTGGAAAAGGGAATCAGTCGCAGTTAGATTGGAAGGAGTCAATAGACTTTGTATTAAAGGACACTGGTGAAGTAGTGAAAGTAAATGTATTAGTTCTTATACTATCGTATTCAAGACTAAAAATATATAAATTATCATTATCAAAAACACAAGATATCCTGATTCATTATCTAACTGAGTGTTTTGAAGAACTTGGTGGTGTTTCAAAAGAAATACTTACAGATAATATGAGCACCATTATGACAGATGCAAGAACATTATATACTGAAGGCAAGATAAATGAAAAATTTGAAGTATTTGCAAAAGATTTTGGATTCAAGGTTAGGCCATGTATGGCAGGAGCGCCTGAAACAAAAGCGAAGGTAGAGTCTCCCATGAGAGTTCTTGATGAATTGAGAGCATATAGCGGAACACTTACATATGTAGAGTTAAATGATAAATTATCTATGATAAATTCAAGGCGAAATTGTTCAATAAATTGTGGCACAGGACGAATTCCAATCCAGGAATTTGAGAAAGAAAAAGGCTCCTTACTGCCACTACCACATGAGAGTATAAGGAACCAGTATAAGATTAAAACCACGAATGTCAAGGTTAATTCAGCCTCGATGATAACATATAAAGACAACCAATATTCTGTACCACCAGAATACTTAAGTAAGACCGTTAGTTATCAGGTTCATGATTTAAAATTACACGTATATTCTAACACAAAGTTAATAGCATTACATAATATTTCTGATAAAAAACTTAATTATGAGGTTGAACACTACGAAAGAATATTATCATTAAACTTTAAGGGGAAATGCGATGATGATATTAAAGTAATCGCAAAAAGAAATTTAGACTTGAGCTAGAGAAATTTATGGTAAATAGTACATATAATAAAATAATGGAAAATTTGCGATTTTTAAAGAGTAAAGAATCGCTTGATGTATTAGACAAAACAATTGATTATGTAACATTAAACAAGCTTTCATTTATTGAAGGATTCTTATACTTTACAGAAGCTCAAATGGAAAGAAAAAGAGAAAATCTAATGACTCACGCTGTCCTTATGGCTGGTTTTCCAAAAATAAAAACACTGAATGATTTTGATTTTGATTACCAACCATCAATAAATAAAGCGCAGATTGAAGATTTCAAATCATTAAGGTTTATTGAAAGTAAAGAAAACATCGTTTTTTTTGGTAATAGTGGAGTAGGTAAGACACACCTAGCAATAGCAATAGGTGTAACAGCAGCCCAAAATAGACAATCAACATATTTTATGAAATGTTCAGATCTTATAGCCGCTCTTCATAAAGCAAAACTTGAAGATAGGCTTCAAGACAAATTAAAAAAGTTAGCAAGCTATAAGGTTCTTATTATTGATGAACTAGGATATCTTCCAATTTCAAAAGATGATTCAAAGCTTTTCTTAGAGCTTATTGATAGAAGGTATGAAAAATATAGTACGATCATTACTACAAATATAAACTTCTCGCAATGGGATGAAATATTTGGGGATGCGGTAATAGCTAACGCAATACTAGATAGAATTTTACATCACTCTCACATAGTAACAATTAAGGGTAAATCATATAGATTACAGCATCTATATAATGATGGAGAACTATCAGAAAGGAAAAATAAAGAGATCACAAATACAATAGGAGAATAATTAAACTTAAAATAAACCTACATTTTTATTTGGAAAAAATATTTCATTTTTATCTTGAAATCTATATCACTTAGTATGGATTAGTAAATTACTTTAGTTTTTCGTTCAACCACTATCCTAAAAATATTTAAGTACTTGGATTACCAAAAAAAACAATCATTTACGTTGTCAAAATTATAAAAATACCATTATAACTA
>JAEZGU010000124.1 GCA_023416855.1 Bacillota bacterium | reverse complement strand
TGCAGTAGCCATTACTTCATCGGCATGAAATCTACCGTCGTGTGTCGCAACTTTTTTTACCGGTTTTAACGTGTCCATTATACACCTTCTTTTCAGAGTCTATTTTTTATATTAGCGCTAATATTTTTTGTTAATTACTTATATTCTAATCATGGCAACTGAAATAATTATTTATGTTTATTCCACCTTTATACAAAAAGCCTCAAGCTTTTAAACTTGAGGCTAGAATTTTATTTGTTAATACTGAAGAAAAGTATGTTCAGTTAATGAATGTGCGGTACGAATTTTATTTATTTTGTATTAATTTTGGCTAAATTTTGACGAGTTTGATTGAAAAATATATAGTGACAAGTAAGATGGCGAAACCTATTATCAGCCAATCTTTTTTTGTTGATTTAAGTCCCATTTTATGACCAATAAAAGCTCTGATTATACCCGAAGTAGTTGTTGCTATCAGTGACAAGGTTGATATAACAGCTATAATAATAATAGATGTAAATGGCATCTCGCCATAAATCATCAACCACAAAAAAATCATAGAAATTGTATAACTGATAACGCTGATTCCTTGTATCTTTTGACAAGTCTTGTATTTTTGCTCCATAAAAATTACCTCCAAAACACGACATACCTTGTTTTCAATTATCGACACTTAAATCAGTCAACTACAAACAATACTATAGTTAAAATATAGCATAGTCAAGTAAGTAATATAATATAAATTGTGTAACCAACCAATTAGATATTTTGTGCATAAACTATTCTTGATAAATAACCTCAGAATCTTCAAAGTTTACTGTATTATATTTATTTACCAACAGTTGTAATGTACTTTTTCCTTATCAAACCTATCTATATAAGGTTTTTCCTCACCTATATGCCCAATAGCAATTGTTCCAATGGGAATTATATTTTCCGGCAAGTGTAATTTATTTATATACATTTGAAAACAGTCTGATAAGATTTCCGGAACACCGCACCAAACAGCGCCCAATCCAAGTCCATGAATGCAGAGAAGCATGTTTTCAATAGCTGCAGAACAATCCTCGTGTAAAAAATCATGATAAGGTTGCTTACTTTTATCCCCACATACTACAATAGCAATGGCAGCCTCCCTAATCATTTGTGCTTCTTGTTTTGCCTCTGATAAAGTTTTCAATAATTCCCGATCCTTAACGACAATAAAATGTACAGGCCTTTTATTTGCTGCCGTTGGTGCATGAAAACCTGCTTTCAATATAGTATTCAGAACTTCATCGCTAATTTCACCCGGGATAAATCTTCGTATGCTTCTACGAGTAAAAATCGCTGTATTAACCTCCATATCATGACCTCCGAAATATTAATAATCGTTAGTTTGTAGCATAAGACACTTCTAAAAGAACATGTTCTCTAAAGCGGTGAATTTAAAAGAAGTACACAGTACTTGCATCTTTGTATTGCTTTTATTGCTTTTATTGCTTTTATTGCTTTTATTACTTTTGTTGCTTTAATTGCTTTTATTGTTATTATTTCTATTTATTGTTATTATAAGTATATATCTAGTAATTTATGGAGGTTTATTTCAAATGCTTCAAATATTTACCTTAACAATAATTTTTATTTACTACATTATCATCGGAGTTCTTTTGCATAAATTAATGTCATTTATCGGTTTAAAAATTCAACCTATAAAAATGTTCATATATATTATTAATTATATTAAGAAACACGTTCGCGCTTGATCGATTCTGGCAATATAATAGCACATCTGTTAATTAAATGTGCCATAATGAATGATTGTTGAATTATAAATGGTGTATTATCGGCTTTAATAGTTTATCATCACCAAAACTCGTAATGAACTATCTCTTCAATCTTCTTTCTTGGACGGGCTTTAGGGGTCTCATTCGGATAACCGACAGTTATAACTCCTACTACATATTTATCAGAAGGTATATTTAAGAATGGTCTAATTTCTTCTTGTGTAAACTCTGCAACCCAGCAAACTCCCAATCCTAAATTATTAGCTTGTAGCAACATATATCCTGCTGAAATTGAAGTATCTCTAATTATTCGTTTCACTTCATCTTGTGGGCTATTATCATCTAAATAAACCTCAATATCTTCTTTTATTCTACAACGCACATCCGCAATACATACAATAAAGACAGGTGCTGTTAGCATCCATTTTTGATTATGAGAGGCCTCCATTACTTTTCGTCTATTCTCTTCAGATTTAACTACTATAAAATGCCAAGGTTGTGTGTTGCTACCTGATGGAGCCAGTCTTGCACTTTCCAGTATTTCAGTTATTTTTTCATTTTCAACCTGTTTGTTAATATATTCTCTTATGCTTCTCCGCATTTCAATTTCTTTAATCATATATTTGTTCCCTTATTTTAATATCATTTTAGTACTTTAACTCTACAACTCTGTATCAAAAGCAATTATTAATAATAATGTTAAATCCTGGTGATATTTATGTCAAGTTTAATTTATTATCATACTATACAGTTTTCAATGCTTGTTCAGCTTTTTTGCTCGTCGTGTTCTTATATTGCGTTCGTAATTATTGTTTTGAGCAACAAAAAACCGCAGTTCAATTAAATGAATGTGCGGTAGTGATCATTTATTGTAACTATTCCATTGTCTTAATA
>JAEZGU010000111.1 GCA_023416855.1 Bacillota bacterium | reverse complement strand
CTGTAGAAAAATCATGCCCTGTAATTTCAGCAATTTTTCTAAGGCTTTTGCCTTCAAATTTGTCCATATTTTTGATACGATATATTTGCCCCATCGTCAGCATCCTTTCTTATACCCCCTTCAAGTCTCAGCAACTTAAAGGATATTTGATTTTAGGGGTGCTTGCAATGGATTTTTTCCATTTTATGCGTGGTTTTTTAAGTTCCGCACTGCTTGGTTTTTATTTTACCGAAAACACGTTTGATAGATTGTGCTGTGACATGGTTGCCTAATTCATCTGTAATATAATACATTCCTGTTGGTACTGCTTCCTCGGTTCTTGTGTTCTGAACACTCACATATGCTTTCATAACATTTTTCTCCCTTCAATTTGTCGACTGTGTCGTTTTGTTTAACTCTATGTTTAAAATTATAAGCGTTCGCTTAATAACTGTCAATAAGTTTTTGCTAGAAATTTTAAGTTATCGCTTAATATTTTATTTGACATTTACGTTTATTAACCTTATACTAATATTCAGGAGGTAATTACAGATGCCAATAAGTTATAAAAAATTATTCCATTTATTAATTGATAGAAATATAAAAGAAGGTGAATTTAGAAAGATGGCTGAGATATCAGCACCTACTCTTGCTAAATTAAGAGCAGGAGAAACAATAACAACTGAAATGATATCTAAGATTTGCAAAGCTCTCGGATGTCAGCCTGGAGATATAATGGAATATATAACAGAGACAGAAAAAGAAGCCAATTAAGGCTTCTTTCTTTGTGTATCACGCGTGAATGTGAATAATTTCCCTATAAATACAGATATTATATATATAGTTTCACTCATGAAAGGTTGATGAAATGTATAATATTTCAAACTATTATATTAACACTTCAAAAGAAGGATATGTTTACGTCTTAAGCAACCCGAGCTATGATGGATATTACAAAATAGGATGCTCGACAGATGTTAAAGAACGGATAAACAAATTATCAAGTGAAAGTGGTGTCCTTACGCCATTTATTGAAGAATTTAAAGTATACGTACTAGATATGTATAAAGCTGAAAGTATTATACACCAGAAACTTGATAGCTTTAGATATTCTCAAAATAAAGAGTTTTTTAAAGCCGATATAAAATTAATTAAAAAAGCTTTTGGTTGCTTATTTAGTGAATATGATACAATTTTATTCAAACTTAAAGATAGTGCTTTATTATCTGGAAATGAATACTATAAAGATAATTATATTGAATTTCTTGATTCCTCTTTTAATACACTTAAAAAAAATAACTACAATTTTGAATACTATGTAAACATATTCAAAAAGAATGGCAAATATTACTGGGCTATGTGTTATACAGAAATATGTTCAGAACCACAGTATCAAAAATGGGTAAATAGCAAAAAAATACTCGATTCTGATGATTCAAGTAAATTTGTTATTGTAAAAACAAAACCCGTATGAAAATAATAGTTAGTCTAGAACAAGCTCAATACCTTCCCAAAAATTTGAATGGTGCCTATGTAATATGGAATTTTATAACTGGCCGAATAAGTTATATAGGTAAATGCTTCAGACCAAGTGGAGCACGAAAAAGATTTCAAGAACACTACAGAGGTTATAATAAAATACATCATAATTCATTACGCTTACACCGTAACAGGGATAAAATGGTTGTTGAATTTTATCCCTGCGATACCGATTTACAAGCAAACTTACTAGAATACTTCTTATTGTATAAATTTGGAATACACCTTAATATGAGAAGTCCTAATAGTATTTTATATAAAATTGAAGAAATAGAAGATTCTGCCCATAAATTATCTGAAAAATATGACATAAATATATATAACTATTTTGATAAGCATTATAATTTTGAAAAAAATAAGAAGTAAAACCTACACCCAAATTCAACCATATCAAGCATTATAAGCAATTTATTTTTAAAAATGCAGATATCCTCTCAGGCATCTGTCGAAATTTGGCAAACAAAAAACGCCCTCTGGTCGGAAGGCGTTGTGAGACAACTATAAAAAATAAATTTTCCAAGCATTTAATATCACTAATATAAAAATAAGACCTAGTATACTTAACAGAGTAAGAGTGAGCCAAAATAACATTTCAATGAAAATATTTTCAACGTTATATTATGCTTATACTGTGTAAGTGTAATCAATAAACAAAATGTGGTAAGATTCCCATTGAATACTTATATCTTTATTATTTTTTATTACAATTTCTCAAAAACTAGAGTAGCTTGAATTCTGTCTCCGCCAAGTAAACCTTTGCTACCTGCCGAAGCCGTGGTGATAGTATGTAATCTATAACCCTTACCAGCTTGTGTGTTTATCACATTTTCTAATTCGGTCAGATTACCTGAACCTGTTCCAATAAACTTTTCTTTTAGTACAACTTGTAAAACAACATATTGCATAATATTTCATCCTTTCCTTAGTGAATATATTCATATGCTTAATTTTTGTACATTATTGCCACTGCACATTAGCATTATTTTACTTTATTGTATCTCTTATGGTAATATATTGCAAGAATATGTAAATTATCTTACCTTTAATAGAAAGTGACCATTTAAAGGACTCGGACTTCCCTTATAGATTAATCAAATACAGCCATTCTGACAGCTTAAAATATGGATAGGTATAAGTTGTAGGGCTTATTATTTGGACGGTTTAAAGTGGGTTTTTTGGGTTAATTATATAGAAAAAGAACCCTACTTGTGCAAGGTTCTTTGTGATTAATTATTAACATTTGTAAATAATGACTACAAGTTCATGAGAGGACTTGTCTTTTGCGCCTGTTCCAAGACTTCTCTGTCTCTTAGTCCATTTAAGTAAGTTTGTGTGATAGCAATACTTTCATGTCCCAACAGTCTTGATAGACTATAAATGTCTAAGCCGTTCTTAAGTTGGAATTGTGCATATGTGTGTCGGAAAGTATGAGCAGATATTCTTACATCTTGAGAAATATCGCAAGCCTTTCCTACTTCTTTTAATATCTTATCAATTGCTGCACTTGATAGAGGTTTTGCATTTTTGCTCAGAAAAATATTATTTGGTATAACTCTGTATTGAAAATATGATTTATACACAGACAAATACTTTATAAGCCACTTACTAAGAAGTGGAGACTTAGGAACGACTCTCTCCTTCTCACCTTTACCTTTGATAATAATGTAGTCATACTTTATTTGTTCTTCAGTCAAGCTAATTAATTCGCCTAATCTTATCCCTGTATCAATAAGCATTAAAAGCATAACCTTATTGCGAATTGTTAAATAATCATGACCTTGAAAATAGTTAATCATCTTCTTTATTTCTTGCTCTGAAAATGTGCGTATAATGACCTTATCACCTTTGGCATTTTTAATTTTCTGTGTTAATAAAGTAGCTGTATACCCTTCATCATAGGCATAGCGAAAAAACACTTTATACACTTTAAGCAAGTCATTAAAATAATTGACAGACCTTCCTTTTTGCCGTACTTTCATAAGAAATTGCTTAATGTGTTGTGGTTCTACATTTTCGATATTTGCTATCTGATGCACATTAATTAAAAAATTCAGCAGATAACCAATTTGTTTTGTGTAGTTTTTGATTGTACGTTGTGATAATTTTCTGCACTGACAATTAAAGATAAACTCTTCTGATATTGTGGAAAGTAACATAATAAAACAGCACCCCTTTTAGATAGATTTATCACATCTAAAAAAAGTGCTGTTAAAAACTTTAGGGATTATAATTGCAGTAGTAAAATTATTCTCGTTATTCAACCAAAACAAAGTTACATCTAACAAATTAATTTACGACTTAGTAACAATTGCTTGAAACTAAACCCTGTAACCCTTGATATCAAAGCTTTAATTATTTAGCATCAACTGCAGCCATGTGTGAGATAAGGTCAACAACTTTGTTTGAATAACCCCATTCATTGTCATACCATGATACTAACTTAACGAAGTTTCCGTTCAATGCGATACCAGCTTCAGCATCGAATATTGAAGTACGTGCATCG
>JAEZGU010000083.1 GCA_023416855.1 Bacillota bacterium | reverse complement strand
ATCATATAACTGTCCAGTTGGGTTGTCATATGGTATAACAAGAAGTGCTCCAGGATTGTTAGCCTTTATTACTTCTTCAATTTTATCAATTTCAGGTAAACTGAATTTGCCATCTTCATTTAATTTACGTTTCACTGTAACAGTTTTACGTCCTACTCTTTCAGCAAATGAAATATAATTTGTATATGCTGGATCTATCATCATTAATGGCTTTTCATCTGTTCCTGCTGGTCCGCAAACTCCCATTATCAACAATTCCATACCAGTTGATCCACCATCTGTAACTGTAACGTGTAAATTGCTTGTATCAAAACCTTCACATTTAAGAATGTTCTTGAAAGCTTCTTGTGTTTCGTCAAAGCCACCTGTAGCTGTATATCTGATAACACCTTTGTTAAATGGGCTTTCAGGTGCATCCAAGTTAAACATTCTTTTCATCATTGCCGGGTTAGTTGGAAGTGATACATTACCTATACCTACATTGATAACTGCTTCAGGTTTAACTTTACGCTCTGCGTATTTCATCTGTGCCAATCTAACATCTGATGGCACTCTTGATTCAAAATGTGCTGACAAAATTGGTTTACTCATTAAAAAAACCTCCTAAGTTTTTATAAAATTAGAATTTTAATTATAAATATTATGTAAAATATTTGTTATCTTATAACACATTATATAAAAATAAAATACATTTGTCCATAGCCACTATAACATTAATTATGTTAAAAATGCAATATATCTCAAAACTTATATTAATTGCTAATAATTAGTCAAAAAAAGCTTAGAATGATTATTCAAACTACAGCATTTTATTACAATAAATTTACATTCTATAAATATTTTTAAATAATTATGTATTTATAAAACTTTGGTAGCTTGTTTCCAACTTGTGTTTTATGGGTATAATATAAATATTAAAGATATATAAGAAAGTAGGTAAATTATGAAAAAAATGCCTGTATTATTCATTGGTCACGGATCTCCCATGAATGCAATTGAGGATAACAAGTTTGTAAGACAATGGCAAGCTCTTACAGACAGATTGCCAAAACCTAAAGCAATATTATCTATCTCAGCTCATTGGTACACAAATGGCACTAAAATTATGGATGATGAAAATCCGGAAACAATATATGATATGTATGGATTTCCAGAGGAACTATATAAAATTGTTTATTATGCCAAGGGTTCCCCGGAGCTATCTCACAAAACTGCTAAAATGATATCACGTCCTGTAGAAATTAATAACTCATGGGGCTATGATCACGGAACATGGTCAGTATTACACAGAATATATCCAAAAGCAGATATTCCCTTGTTTCAGCTTAGCGTAGACCGCAATGCTTCTATGCAGGAGCATTATAACATTGGTAAGCAAATAGCTAAGCTTAGAGAAGAAGGAGTTCTTATCTTTGGTAGCGGTAATGTTACTCATAACTTAGGCAGAATGAATTGGCAAATGGATGGGGGACATGAATGGGCTGAAGAATTTGATAATTATATTATAGATAGTATTAAAGAAAAAAACTATGATAATGTAATTAACTATAAAAATATAGGTAAATCTGCAGATTATGCAGTACCAATTTCTGATCATTTTGCTCCTCTTTTATATGTATTGGGAGCATTAGATGGTAATGAGAAGTTGAGTGTGTTTAATGATGAATGCATTATGGGTTCAGTATCCATGACAAGCTTTTTATTTGAATAGTAGAAATAATATAGGAGTTTACACTGATCAGTGCAAACTCCCTTTTATTGTATTTTACATATGATGTCCAGCCACCATCAAATACAACAACCTTTACAGTAAGGAGTTTTGATGTAACGACGAAACTTAAATAAAAGGTTACATATAATGAAGCATATCATAATATACAAATTATGAATGGGGGTGTCATATAAGTGAAAAACATTTTACATTCTAATAAATTTAGATGTTTAAATATAAATAATGATACAAATTCCAATGAAAAAAAAGGTTACTTAGAAATAACAGTTACAGATGAAAAAACGGGGATGCCTATTGACAATGTAAACATTGAAGTATATAAAATAACTATATTTGGGGATTATGCGGAAAGGGCTATATCAATATTGATGGAAAGGCATTCTACTACCGAAAATGGTACTATTCCTCTAATAGAATTACCATTAATTTCTTGGCCTGAAAACAGATATTATGCATATTTAGATGCGTTTGGTTACTATGGTGTTACGTTATTAAACATCCCAATATATGAAAATATTAAAACTATATACAACGTAAAAATGAAACGTATTGAATCTACAGAACCAATACGAGAATTTATGAGAACTCCGACAAGGACAGAATATTATACTCCTCCACCTATTTGGTATTTTTAAAAAATAAAGCTTATAATATTGATTTAACAATACTTATAAGCTTTTAATTTTTTTATTCCCACTCAATAGTTGCTGGTGGTTTTGAAGTGATGTCGTAAACTATACGATTTACATTGTCTACTTCATTAACTATTCTATTTGAAACTTTTTCTAATACTTCATATGGTATACGTGCCCAGTCGGAAGTCATACCGTCTGTTGATGTAACTGCTCTAAGAGCAATAGTATGAGAATATGTTCTTTCATCTCCCATAACGCCTACGCTTCTGATGTTTGGAAGAGCAGCGAAGTATTGCCATACTTTGTTTTGAAGACCTGCTTTTTTAATTTCGTCCCTAAATATAAAGTCTGCTTCTCTAATGATTTTTAATTTGTCTTCTGATATTTCACCTAAGCAGCGGATTGCTAAACCTGGTCCAGGGAATGGCTGTCTTTCAACTATTTCTTCCGGAATACCAAGCTCTCTACCCACTTCTCTTACTTCATCTTTAAATAATTGTCTTAGTGGTTCTAACAGTTCAAAGTCCACATCTTCCGGGAGACCGCCAACATTGTGGTGACTCTTTATAACTGAAGCTGTTGCTGTGCCACTTTCAATAACATCTGGATAGATAGTTCCTTGAACTAAAAAATCTATGTGTCCAAATTTCTCTTTTAATTTTAGTTTTTCTTCTTCAAAAACTCTTATAAATTCTTCACCAATGATTTTTCTCTTAGTTTCAGGGTCAGTAACTCCTTTTAATTTGCCTAAGAATCTTTCTCCTGCATTTACTCTGATTAAATTCATATTAAATTTTTCTTTAAATACTTTTTCTACCTGATCTCCTTCATCTTTTCTCAAAAGACCATGGTCAACAAATACGCATATTAAGTTTGAGCCAATTGCTTTGTGAACCATTACTGCCGCAACGGATGAGTCTACCCCTCCTGACATGGCGCATAATGCTTTTTTATCTCCAACTAATTCTTTAATTTGTTTAATAGAATCTTCTGCAAAATTACCCATATTCCAGTCTTTAGTTAACTTACACACATTGAATAGGAAATTTTGAATTATTTCTTTTCCCTTTTCAGTATGTTCTACTTCCGGGTGAAATTGCACTGCATATATTTTCTTTTCTTCGTTTTTCATAGCACATACTGGGCATGTTTCTGATGATGCAGTTATCTCAAATCCATTTGGAGCTACTTCTATATAATCTGTATGACTCATCCAGCATAATGAATCTTGACCTATACCTTTAAACAAATCATCATCTGATTGTACTTGCAGTTTTACTCTGCCGTATTCTCTAAATTCTGCTCTGTTTACCTTTCCTCCGAACTCCTGTGCAATAAATTGTCCTCCGTAGCATATGCCAAGAACAGGAACATTTAAATTAAATACTTCGCTTGTTATTCTTGGAGCATTTTCTACGTAAACACTTGCTGGTCCACCGGAAAGTATAATTCCCTTTGGTTGTTTTTCTTTAATTTGTTCAATTGAGTATGTATATGGAACTATTTCACAATATACTCCTGCTTCTCTAACTCGTCTTGCGATAAGTTGGCTATATTGTGCACCAAAATCAACTATTAATATCATTATTTACTCCTCTTTGGTCGTTACAATTTTTATATAAGATTATCAAAAAAACTTATACATGTCAAATAATAATTAAACACTAAATTACATAAAAATTAAGCGGTTAGTACAAATGAAAAAGCAGACATATGTCTGCTTTTCAATTTAAGATAGATTGTTAAAAATGTTCGTCCTGCAAGGCGCCACATTTATTTTCTTTTTGGTATTGAGTGTATAGCCTCACCAACACAAGCGCACACAGCCTCATAAAACACTTCTGATAATGTTGGATGTGCAAAAACAGATTCTTTTATGTGTTCAATTGTAAGATCATTACGTATAGCCATAGAGCCATCGTGGATAATATCACTTGCATGAGGTCCCATTATATGAACACCTAATATTTTATGACTATCCTTATGAGCTAATACTTTAATGAATCCTTCTCCTTCACCCATTGTAAGTGCTTTACCGTTTGCTCCAAACATTGACTTACCTACTAAGTATTCTGTATTGTTTGCTTTTAATTCATCTTCTGTCATACCAACTGAAGCTACTTCAGGGAAAGTAAATATACATGATGGTACTGAGCTATAATTTACTTCTGTATTGTGGCCACATAGCTTTTCAACACATGCTTTACCTTCTTCTGAAGATATATGAGCAAGCATAGTTCCGCCTATTACATCACCGATTGCATAAATGCCTTCAGCTGTTGTTTTATAGTTTTCATCAACCTTTATACCCTTTTTATCATATTCGATACCTGCAGCTTCTAAATTCAATCCATCAGTATTTGGTTTTCTGCCTGCTGCAGATAAAAGATAATCACATTTTATTTCTGTTTTACCTTTTTCGCTTTCAACGATGACTATTAAGCCTTCTCCTGACTGTTGAACTTCTTTTAATCCTGTACCAGCCATAATTTTAATACCTTGCTTTTTCAAATAAACTGATAGTTTTTTTGAAAGTTCATCGTCTAATCTAAAGAGTATTTTAGGCATGAATTCAACAATTGTTACTTCTGAGCCAAATGAAGCAAATATGCTTGCAAGCTCAACACCAACAACTCCTCCACCGAGTACAACCAATTGCTTTGGTACTTCTTTGAAATTTAATATCTCATCACTTGTTATAACTCCATTCAAATGAATACCAGGTACTGGAACTAAGGCTGTTGATGATCCTGTTGCAATAATTATTTCATTAGCTGTTATTACTTCTATGCCTGACTCTGTTGACACAAGAATTTCTTTATTTGATTTAAAGGATGCTGTTCCTTTTATAACTTCAACATTGTTACCTTTTAACAGCTGGTCAACTCCTGTAACCAACTTATCAACTACCTCATTTTTTCTATCCTGAGCAGTTGACATGTCGAAGGAAAATTCACCTAATGAAATGCCAAACTCCAGCATTTTTTTAAGGGAGTTTAGTGTTTCTGCATTCTTATATAATGCTTTTGTAGGTATACATCCTCTGTTTAAGCATGTGCCCCCCATTCTGTCCTGCTCAATAAGTGTTACTTTTTTGCCTAATTGAGCTCCTCTTATAGCAGCTTCATAGCCACCTGGGCCACCGCCAATAATTACTAAATCTCTATCCATTTTTCACCTATTTTATATAACGTGTTATTGGTTTTCTTGCAGCTGCTGCTTCGTCTAATCTTGAAACTATAGTTGTGTGTGGTGCAGAAGTAACTATTTCAGGATTATTTTCTGCTTCATCTGCAATTTGTCTCATTGCTTCTATGAATTTATCTAATGTCTCTATTGATTCGCATTCTGTTGGTTCAATCATCAAAGCTTCAGAAACTATTAGTGGGAAATAAATTGTTGGTGGATGGTATCCAAAGTCTAACAATCTTTTAGCTATATCTAATGTAGATACTCCATTTTTCTTTTGCCAATCTCCTGAAAATACGCATTCATGCATGCTAATTCTGTTAACAGGTAAATAATATTTATCTTTTAATCTGCTTGCGATATAGTTTGCATTTAATACTGCATTTTCAGCTACTTGTCTTAATCCATCAGGACCCATACTTAGTATATACGCATATGCTCTAACACATACTCCAAAGTTTCCGTAAAATGATTTTACTTTTCCTATTGAAAGTGGTCTATTGTAGTCAAATGAATATTTATCTTCTGTTTTTACTACTACAGGAACAGGTAAAAAGTCTGCTAAATGTTTTTTTACTCCAACAGGTCCTGCTCCAGGTCCTCCACCACCGTGAGGTGTACTAAATGTTTTATGAAGATTCAAGTGAACTACGTCAAATCCCATGTCTCCCGGTCTTGTTATACCAAGTATAGCATTGGCATTTGCACCGTCGTAATACATAAGGCCGCCAGCATCATGAACTATCTTTGAAATTTCCAATATGTTTTCATCAAACAATCCTAAAGTATTTGGATTTGTAAGCATAAAACCGGCAACTTCATCGCTCATAACTGACTTTAGGCTTTCAAGATCTACTAATCCTCTTTCATCTGATTTTATTTCTACTACTTCAAAACCAGCAACTGCTGCTGAGGCAGGATTAGTGCCATGAGCTGAATCAGGTAAAACAATTATATTTCTTTTATGGTCGCCTCTATTTCTATGATATTCCTTCATAATCATAACCCCTGAAAGCTCACCATGAGCTCCTGCAGCAGGTTGAAGTGATATACTGTCCATACCTGTAATTTCTGCAAGCATATTGTTTAAATCATATATTAATTTCAATGCACCTTGTACTGTTTCTTCAGGTTGATATGGATGAACTTTTGCAAAACCATCAAATCTTGCAACAGCTTCATTAACCTTTGGATTGTATTTCATTGTACAGCTTCCAAGTGGATAAAAACCTGAATCAACTCCGTGATTTCTTTGAGAAAGTTGTGTAAAATGACGTACAGCATCTAACTCACTAACTTCCGGAAGTTCCGGTGCTTCTGCTCTTAAATACTTACTTTCTATTCCTTCACAATTAGGTACATCACATTCAGGCAGTGAATATGCTTTACGGCCTGATTTACTTATTTCAAATATTAAAGGTTGATGTTTTAGCATATTATTCTACCGCCTTTCTTACTAAATTATCTATATCTTCTTTTGTACGCTTTTCAGTAACTGCTATCAGCCAGCCATCTTTAAGTTCAGGATATTTTGATTCTACATTATATCCGCCAATTATATTTTGTTGAAGAAGCTTGCTATTAAGTGTATTTACATCTACACTGCTTTTTACAACAAATTCTTTAAAGAATGGAGCTGTAAACACAAGGCTGAATTTTCCTGTTTTAACTAATTCATTATAAGCGTAATGTGATTTGTTATAGCATAATTCAGCAACTTTCTTTAGACCTTCCTTACCCATTAAAGTCATATATATAGTAGCTGTCAATGCATTTAATGCCTGGTTTGAACAAATATTTGAAGTTGCTTTTTCTCTTCTAATATGTTGCTCTCTTGTTTGCAATGTTAATACAAATCCTCTGTTTCCGTCCTTATCAACTGTTTGACCAACAATTCTACCAGGTATTTTACGCATTAATTTATCTGTTACTGCCATATATCCTAATGATGGACCTCCAAAGCTCATTGGATTACCTAATGCTTGACCATCACCAACTGCAATGTCAACTCCTAATTCTCCAGGGCTTTTTAGAAGTGCAAGAGATATAGGATCTGCATTTAATATAATTAAACTTTTATTTTCATGAGCTATATCTGCTATTGCTTTTATATCTTCTATAACTCCGAAAAAGTTCGGGCTTTGAATTACAACTGCTGCAACATTACTGTTTAATTTACCTTTTATTTCTTCTATATCTACTTGTCCGTTATTATAGCCTAATTCAGAAACAGTTATGTCTCTGAATTTTGCATATGTGTCTAAAACCTGTTTGTTTTCAGGATGCACGCTTTTTGCTACTAAAATTTCTGTTCTTTTAGTTGATTCGCATGCCATAATTGCTGCTTCTGTCATTGAAGTAGCACCATCATACATGGAAGCATTAACAACAGGAAGTCCTGTTAGCTCACTTATCATTGACTGATATTCAAATATTACCTGCAATGTACCTTGGCTTATTTCCGGCTGATATGGTGTATATGCAGTGAAAAATTCTTGTCTTAATAATAGTTGATCAATTACTGCCGGAATATAATGATCATATGAACCAGCTCCTAAAAAACAAGTATATTCATCAACATTAAAATTTTTGTTGGATAGCGCCTTCAAATTTTTCAGAAGCTCAATTTCGGATTGAGCCTTTGGTATATTTAAATCATCTTTCAAAAGAACTGATTCCGGAACTGCATCAAATAGAGATTTAATACTTGAAAGTCCTACTGCCTTAAGCATTTGTTCTCTGTCTTCGTTAGTGTTACCTATATACCTTGCCATTAGCTCCTCCTCTATTTATACATATTTTCGTATTCTTCAGCAGACATCAAATTGTTTACTTCTGATGGATCAGTCATATCAACAGCTATAATCCAAGCATCAAATGCTGATTCGTTAATAAGACCTGGGTTATCTACAAGTTCTTCATTAACTTCTACAATAGTTCCACCTATAACAGAATAAACATCAGAAGCAGCTTTTACTGATTCTAATACTATGCATTGATCTCCTGCTTCAACGATTGTTCCTACTTCAGGAAGTTCAACATATACTACTTCACCTAACTCATGTTGTGCATAATCTGTAATTCCAATGTAAGCTTTATTACCTTCTACTTTTACCCATTCATGTGATTCTGCATACTTTAATTCATTTAATAGTTTCATAAAATCCTCCATAAATTGACAACTTTTTATTTTTAAATTAATTATTTATATAGATACCCAATTAAACTTATTTAATTCTTTTTTTAAATTGCATTTTGTTAACATCAATTCTTAAATTATTAACATTATTTCTTATTTTTTCGAGTATAAAATGGTTTTTTTATTACAACTGCTTTTAAATTTCTATTTCTTACAGCTATTTCAATTTCAGTTCCTACTGTAGTATAAGCAGCATCTATTAAAGCAAGACCTATGTTCTTCTTTAATGTTGGTGAGAAGCTTCCTGTAGTTACATGACCAATTTTATTTCCATCAGCGTATACGTCGTAATGGCTTCTTGGTATACCTCTGTCAACCATTTCAAATCCAACTATTTTTCTTTTTAAACCATCTGCTTTTTGTGCAGCTAATATTTCCTTGCCTATAAAGTCATCTTTTGCTAACTTAACACAAAATCCTAAGCCTGCTTCTAAAGGTGTAATATCCTTTTCTAATTCGTGACCATATAGTGGAAGTGTAGCTTCAAATCTAAGAGTATCTCTTGCTCCTAATCCGGCTGGAATCAATCCATCATCTTTTCCTGTTTCAAGAAGCAAACTCCACATCTTAGCTGCATCCTCAGGAGCAAAGTATATCTCGAATCCGTCTTCTCCCGTATAACCTGTACGAGAAACTAAAGCTTTTATTCCTCCAACTTCAACGTTATCTTGGAAATGATAATATGCTATTTCATTTAGGTCAACGTTTGCTAATTTTTGCAATATATCTTGTGCAAGCGGTCCTTGTAGAGCAAGTAAAGCATAGTCTGAAGATACATTTTCTATTGTTACATTTCCAAATTCATTTTTCTTAAACCATTCATAATCTTTATCTGTATTTGATGCATTTACAACCAATAAATAGCTTTCGTTGTTGTGTTTGTAAACTAACAAATCATCAACCACTCCCCCGTCAGGATAGCACATTGTAGTATACACAATTTGGTTGTCTGTTAATACAGAAATATCGTTAGTAACAATCTTTTGAACAAACTTCTCCGCATCCTTACCCTTCACTGTGATTTCTCCCATATGGGAAACGTCAAACAATCCAGCTTTAGTTCTTACTGCTTCATGTTCTGCAATTATGCCCGAATATTCAACGGGCAATGCCCAGCCTCCAAAATCAATTATTTTTCCCTTCAATTCTAAATGATTTTCATACAATGGTGTTTGTTTCATTAAAATCACCTCTTTATATTTTTTTATTTTTTATTATGCTAATTTGTAAAAAAACAGAGATAATAACATATGTCATTACCCCTGTCTTCACACAATTGTTATTCAGAGTATTGTCCAAGCTTGGTCCTTTTGCCTGAAAGTTTCGTCACACTTGACCGGTGCAATTTGCTTCTTCGGCGTCCGTTAGGATCTCTCCCAAACTTTTCATTCAATATTATAAATATTAATTTTTTGGAAATCAACCATATTGTCAAAATCACAAAAGCAGTTGATACTAACATTATAAAACTAACGTTCTCATGTTGTCAATAGTTTTTCGATCGTCAAAAAATCTACTTTTAAAATGTATAATTTTTGCATGAATATGATAATATATTAACAATCGCAAGTCTTGACAATTTACTTTATTAATATTATGATTGATTATATTATAATTCTTTATTCCAAAACTATACTATTAATGGAGATAACATGAAAATACTGATTGTTTATGCGGGAAAAAATGATACAACCAAGGAATGCGCCAATATACTTAAAAGTAAACTTCCTGATGCGCATGTTATAAATTTAGCTAAACAACAACCGGATATTGCCGATTATGATACAATTATTATGGGAAGTTGTATAAGATTTAACGAAATGCATGATTCGCTAAAAACCTTCATAAAAAATAACTTGGATTTACTTATGAAAAAAAACACAGCTATCTATTTGTGCTGTGGTTTCCCGGAAAAGGCAAATCAATACTTACTTCATAATTTTCCTAAGAAGCTATTAAACAAATCATTTTCCATTCAGTGCTTTGGAGGTAGGTTAAAAGTTAAACCTTATAAACTTTTTGATTTGCTTATAATGAAAATCGTACAAAAAAACTTTAAGTTAGATAATAAGAGTACTACAGATATTGACGAAGAAAGCATCATGGAAATGGTTAATGATGTTTTAAAACTTTAATACAATAATAAAAAAGAACGGTCTTTTGAAATATTTCAAAAGACCTTCATTTTTATTAACTATTAAATTATCTGTTTCTGTTATTATTGTTGTTGTTATTGTTATTGTTATTAAATCTGTTGTTGTTGTCGCGATTCTCAAATCTGTTATTGTTGTTATTATTATTGTTGTTATTAAATTTGTTGTTGTTATCACAATTGTCTAATCGGTTGTTATTATTGTTATTATTGTTTCTGTTGTTATTATTGTTGTTAAATCTGTTATTGTTATCTTTGTTATCAAATCTGTTATTATTATTGTTGTTCATTAGTTTCATCTGCTCCTTTAAATTTAGTTGGCTGTCTAACTTTGCTTGATCTTCCCAATTATTTAATAATAAATCGTCCTTGTTCCTCGTTATGATCGATCACCTTCGTTTAACTTTTATTTTAGGATGTGATTGCAATCTGCTTCCTCGGATATATTATTTACAATTGAAAACTTATTATTTAGCCAATTTTTATTTAAATTAACAAATTATTCATAAAAATGATATAACGCAATTCCTGCTGCTATGGTCAAATTTAGCGAATCTATTCGATCAGTGTGATTTATGAATATACTTTTTCCAACAGATGAATATGATGAGTCCAAGCCTGTAGCTTCATTGCCAAAAATCAAAGAAAACAATTCATTTTTATCATGATTAACTTCTTTCAATGACGTTGCCCCATCAAGCATAAATGGATATTTTTTGTGATTTGCAAACATAGTATTATATGTGTTGAAATTTTCATAATATTTGAAATTTATTCTAAACAAAGAACCCATGGAGCTTCTTATAACCTTTGGGTCAAATATATCAACAGCAGGACTTATAATTGCTAAATTATTTAGTCCGAATCCTGTTAAAGTTCTAATTATCGTTCCCATGTTTCCCATATTGCTTGGGTTTACTAAAACAACATGAGATTTATTAATATCTAATTTACACTCATATTTTGAAAACACCCCAACCACAAAATTATTTTCCTTATCACTTATACGATTTATTACTTTGTCATTTATTTCAGTTTCAATATTATGATTTTTGCAAAACTCAAAAATATTCATATCAGAGTCTGACTTGTATTTAGTGCTAACCAAGACCTTTATTACTTTCTCAGGTTTCGACTTAATTAATTCAATAGTTGGAAATATCCCAAATGTATAGGAATATTCAAATGCTTTTTTGTATGATTTTATTTCCATATTTTCTCCTAAAATAAACCTACGGTTTTTAAAACAAAAATAAACATAAATATTGTTATAGGGCTAATAAGTGTTGTTATGAACACCAATTGACCTGCTAATTCAGAATTGCACTGGTATTGAAGTGACATTGTATAACTGGATACAGATATAGGAGGCGCCGCCATACAAAACAATGCTCCTAATTCTACTCCTCTAAAACCAAATACCAAAGCAGAAATTACAACTATTGCAGGTACGATCATTAGCTTTCCAAATGTAACCATAGATATTAAATTAAAATTTTTGCCTAAACTTTTAATTTCTATATCTCCTCCTAACACTATCAAAGCTATAGGAGTAGCTGTGGCTGCTACATCTGCTATTGTTTTTTCTGCAAACTGAGGAAGCTTTATATTAAGCAATGAAAAAAGAATTCCCATACAAGATCCAATAATCAACGGATTTTTTACCAATGACACAAAAGTCTTTTTATAGTCGCTTTTATCACATGAAAACCAGTCTAATATAAAAACTGCAAAAAAATTAAATAAAGGAATTATTATCGCAGTTAAAGTTGTGACAGCTCCTAAGCTTGATGCACCAAAAATATTTTTACTTAAAGGAACTCCAAATAAAACAAAATTAGTTCTGTACAAGCCTTGTATTATAATGCTTCTATCTCTATTTTCTTTAATAAATTTCGGAACTATTATAAACAGTATTCCTACTATAACAACATTTATTAATATAGCAAACACTATCAATTTCATATTTACTATTTCTGATATTTTACTTTTGTATATATTATTAAAGAGTAGTATAGGCAAAAGCACCTTAAAAGCGAAGTCGTTTGCCTTTTTTATAAACTCCTTGTCCATTAATTTTATCTTTCTTAGAAAAGCACCCAAAATCATAAGTGAGAATATGGGTAAAACAACGTTAATAGAGAATATTAAATTTTCCACTACATATCCTTTCTAATATTTATTCTGTCAAATAAGCATACATCAATTTGATAGTATTTGTTATTCCATCAAAATGAGTTCTTTCCATTCCATGAGATGCATGTACGCCCGGACCGATGAGTGCACCTTTAATATCATTTCCGCCTTTTAATGATGCTGATACATCCGAGCTGTACATAGGATAAATATCAACAGCATAATTCAACTTATGTTTTTTAGAAAGTTCAATCAATCTATTTGTAATATCATAATCATATGGTCCGGAACCATCTTTTGCACATATGGAAACATCTTGTTCTGTGCATGATAAGTCAAGCCCAACACAACCCATATCAATTCCCACAAGCTCATCAATATCTGAAGGTATATTTGAACTTCCATGACCAACCTCTTCATAGGACGAAACTATTATTTTAACTTTATTCTTAGGTTTTCTTCCCATTCTTTTAAACAATTCCATAAGTGATAACGCACATGCTGTTCCTGCTTTATTATCTAAGTATCGTGATTTTATATAACCGGAAGAAGTAACAGCAAATTTAGGCTCTATTGATATAAAATCACCAACACCAATTTCTAATTTCAATACATCTTCTTTAGTTTTTACTACCTCGTCTATTCTAACCATCATGTTATCTTCAGAACGCTCTTTTGATTTTGCATCAGGATATACATGAATTGCAGGTGAAGTTGAAAGCATTGTTCCTGTATATATTTTCCCTGTCCTTGTGTGTATTTTACAGTATTCTCCATCAAGAGTTGAATACATATTTCCACCTATTGATGTAATTTTTAAAGTTGCATCAGAATTTATGGATCTAACCATTGCACCTAATGTATCAACGTGAACAGGTATACCAACACAGTAACTGTTATCTTCCCCTTCTATTTCTATTATTCTATTGCCTTTTTTGTTTGAATAAAATATATATCCATATTCACTAATAACTTTTTCTATATAATTCATAACATTTTTCGTATAACCCGTAGGGCTTGGAATATTAATTATTTCTTTTAACAAGTTAAGAGTAAATTCTTTATTTATTTCCATAATCCGCTCCTCCTCAATATGTTATAAATGATTATACTACTTTATTGATGAATTACACAATACTTAATTGCATATATAAAAAATGAGATATATAATATTATATATAATAAAGTATGGAGGAACTGTTATGGAAAAAATAAAACTAAATGATTTCTTGAATTTTAAATTTATATCAGGAATTGAACTTTCTCCTAATAAAAAGCATGCAGCTTTTACTGTGCACACATGCGACAATGACGAAAATAAATATATATCAAACATATGGATTTACGACTGTTTATCTGAAAAGTATAGAAAACTTACTAACATGAGCAAAGAGAAATCTTTTTTATGGCTGGATAATGAAACTATATTATTCCCTTCATTAAGAGATGATAAGCTAAGAAAGAAAATCGATGAAGGTGAGCAATGGACTGTTTTTTACGCCATCAATATTCATGGGGGTGAAGCATATGAATATATGAGAATACCAATGAATGTTAATGAATTTAAGCTTATAGCCAATGAAAAATTTTTGTTAACTGCAGAGTATAATCATTACGGTATAAATCTTCATTCTATTAAAAGTGAAGATAAAGACGAAGCAATTTCAATGATTAAAGAAAATAAAGATTATGAAGTTTTGGATGAAATTCCATTCTGGTCAAACGGTGAAGGCTTTACAAACAAAAAAAGAAATAGATTGTATTTGTATGACAAGGGGACAAAGGATATAATTCCTATATCTGATAAGTTTGGAAATGTATCAATTACAGGCATTAAAGATGGTAAAGCTTTATATACATCAATTAGCTTTACAAACAAAATGGATCTTGCCAATGAGTTGTATTTATATGATTTATATTCTGAAAATGCTGTATGCCTTATTGAAGAAGGAGAAATGTATATTGAATACGCAGAATTTGTTGGTAATGAAATTATATTAGCTGCTTCTCCAATGGATAAGTACGGTTTAAATCAAAATTTAAACTTCTACATAATGAAAAATGGTGATGCTAATCTGTTAGCTGAGCATGATTTTGGGATGTTTAACTCAGTAGGCTCTGACTGTCGGTACGGGTCGGGAGCAAATTATAGAGTTTTTAATGATGAGCTGTATTTTATATCAACAGAAAACAAAAGCTCTTTTATCAAAAAACTATCCCTTAATGGCACAATAGAAAAGTTAACTTCAGATAATGGATCTGTTGACTGTTTTGATATTTGCAGTGAAGGTATATTATTTATTGGTCTTAGAGGAACAAAGCTTCAAGAAATTTATTCATATAATGAAGGTTTAGAAACACAAAAAACAAAATTGAATGAAGAGTATTTTGAAATCAAAAATATTATTAAACCCGAATATTTAACATTTGAAAATGATGGTATAATAATTGAAGGGTGGATTTTAAAGCCTGCTGATTTTGATACAAATAAATGTTATCCGGGAATACTTGACATACACGGTGGACCAAAGACTGTTTATGGAGAAATTTATTATCACGAAATGCAGTTTTGGGCTAATGAAGGATATTTTGTATTTGTCTGCAATCCGCGAGGAAGTGATGGAAGAGGCAATGAATTTGCTGATATTAGAGGTAAGTACGGTACTGTCGACTATGATGATTTGATGAAATTTACAGATGCAGTTCTTCAACATTATCCTCAAATAGATCCTTGTAGAGTTGGGGTAACAGGTGGTTCATACGGTGGATTTATGACTAATTGGATAATAGGTCATACTGACAGATTCAAGTGTGCTGTTTCACAAAGAAGTATATCTAATTGGTTATCTAAATTTGGAACTACTGATATAGGATACTACTTTAACTCAGATCAAATACAATCAACTCCTTGGGATAATCCGGAAAAAATGTGGTTTCACTCACCTTTGAAATATGCTGATAAGGTAGTTACCCCTACATTGTTTATCCATTCGGAGGAGGATTACAGATGTTGGCTTGCTGAAGGGCTTCAAATGTTTACAGCATTAAAATATCATGGTGTAGATGCAAGATTATGCATGTTTAGGGGAGAAAATCATGAACTTAGTCGTAGTGGAAAACCAAAACATCGAGTGAGAAGATTAGAAGAAATAACAAATTGGTTTGAAAAGTATTTAAAGTAAGCCATAAGCTTTGAATCCTTAGTTGACACTATAAAATACAAGCATTATAATAAATTATACATATTATTGAATTAAATTAAAATAAGGAGCGTTATGATGAAAAACAATAAATTGGTTATGATACCTGGGCCAACGCCGACAGTAAGAAGTATTAATGATCAAATGGGAAGAGAAACGGTAGCTTTTGGAGAACCATCTTTTGTTAAAGATTTTAAAGAATTAGTTATTGACTTGAAAAA
>JAEZGU010000044.1 GCA_023416855.1 Bacillota bacterium | reverse complement strand
GTATCGGAAAGGGATAGTTTATGCATTCTTGGTGACGTAGTGTTAGCAAAGCAATCAAGCAAAAATGACATAGATTGATCGTACTTTGTTATAACTTTTGGAGAAAAATTGACCACATATCGGTCATAGTCCTCATCAGATGATGTGGCTATTTTGTGTGCATCAGTATTATTAAATAAAAACAAGTCGTTTTTTTGTTCATCATATATTTTGTTATCAACAAAAAATTTGTTGTTATCGCTTTGACTAAAATAAATTTCGTAGTGACTATGTATGTGCATAGAAAATTTCTCACCCTTACTTCCTCGTTTGTGTGATACTTCAGCATTTTTAACTATAGATGGTAATACTTCAATTTCTCGCATATTGATTCACTCTCCTTTTTGGTAGTTTAGCACAGATTAATTTTAATGTCAATATATTTAAGTTTTTATATAATATTTTCTAAATAGCACTATAAATCAAGAAAATAATACTAAAGGTAATGATAAAGTAACAAAGAACTAAAAATATTTTTTTAGTAATATTGAATATAATATATTTTTTTGAAGATTCATTTACATAGAAATTAGAAAATTTAGAAATTAAAATTGAATTTGAGGGGTATTTATGTTATAATAATATTAATAAGACCTTTGCGTGATATATTTATAGATTCATTTTTTTAAATAATATCTATTTATATATTATAAAGAAATGGGTCTTTTTTAATTAATAATTGTATATTAAAACAGCTTAAATTTCTGATATCTAAGCTGTTTTTTAAAAGAACAAAATATAGAAAAATAAGAAACTTAAAATATTTAAGTTTTTGGACAATATATTGAAAGTATTCATAATTTTCCTATGATATAATGGCAATTATTAAATTATATTTTTAGGAGTTATTATGATTATTAAAGAGTACGAAAAAGATCGTTTGGTATGCAAGGTTTTTTCTGATAGGGATTATATGGGGAAATATGCTGCTATGCAAATTGCTGATGTGATAAGAAACATGCTTAAATGTAAAAATGAAATCAATATGATTTTTGCAGCTGCTCCATCTCAAAATGAGGTTTTAACCTATTTAGCTAAAGAAAAAGATATTAATTGGTCGCGTATTATTGCCTTTCATATGGATGAATATATTGGCTTAGAGAAAGATTCACCAAAATCTTTTGGACATTATCTCGACAATGTATTATTCAATCATGTAAATATAAAAAAAGTCTACTATATTGGGACAACAGGACATTCTGAAGAAATGTGTAAACGTTATGAAGATTTACTGAAAAATCACCCAATAGATATTGTTTGTTTGGGCATTGGAGAAAATGGTCATATTGCTTTTAATGATCCACATGTTGCAGATTTTAATGATAGTAAATTAGTCAAAGTTGTAGATTTGTGTGAAGAATGTCGTTTACAACAAGTTAATGATAAAACTTTTGATAATTACGACGAAGTACCAAAGTATGCAATTACATTGACTATCCCTATATTAACATCTGCAAAATATATGTTTTGTACAGTTCCTACACTTCACAAGGCATCAGCTGTTTATCACACAATGACGAGTGAAATTAGCGAGAGTGTACCTGCTACGATTATGCGTCGTCACGAGAATGCAGTGATGTTTACAGATTTAGACAGTGCAAGTATTCTTATGAGAAATTTAAATTGAGGTGTTTTATGAAAGAATGGAACAAAGCTCCAAAAGTGAAAGATGTTTTTTTTGATGACTTTTCACAAGGTATACGTTCTAATGTTTGGCGTGTGTTGAATGAAAAATGGAAAAGCCAAAAAAATAATGGTTATTCACAAGATAATTGCATGTATACTACCGATATCAATGAAGTTACTGCAAATGGTGCAATAGGTGGTTTGGTTGTGATTTGTTCCAATGGTGACCTTGCTACCGATGTCAACAAAAAAAGACAAGGTGGTGGTATAGTAACCAAAAAGCTTTTTGGTCCTGGCAAATATGAAGTTCGCATGAAGGTTGTTCCACGTGTTGGCCAATGTAGTGCAATATGGACATATTACAACAATTGGGCAAATAGTATTGAAGAGTTAAAATATAGTGAAATTGACCTTGAAACTCCATACGGCGGTGATTATCGTCATTGGACCGGTACAACATATGAAAAATATTTAAATACTGACAATAAAATATATAGTTCAGAAGTAGTTAATACAATTCCTCTAAACGATGGACAATGGCACATAATGTCTTTTGAATGGCGTACAGATGAGAAAAATAATGATTGTGGAATTGTTTGGTATTTGGATGACAAAAAAGTTTTACGTATTAATGAAGCTGTTCCTAAATATACTGCAACTTTCTGGATAGCTTCTTTATTTCAAGATGCTATAGCATGGTTAGGTGATCCATTGTTTGAAAAAGCGTATATGTATATTGATTGGGTTCGGATATCACAATATTCTGATCGGTGTCTAGATGGTAATGCTGAAAAAGAAAGTCAACTTAAGTATACAGGTATGGATTTAGGTAGTAATTATGTTCCTCAAACAAATTATATTGCTAATTCAGATTTTAGTTCTCCTGAAAAAACTTTAAGTTTTAAAGGAAGAGAAATATATTCTTGGAAAATTGCTGGTGGTCAAATCATAGATAATCACTTATCATTAAAAAATGGAAGAGCAGAACAAATAATTTATGCACAGTATGTAAATTTCCGATATAAACTGCATTTAACAGGTAAAACAACTGGTAAAGTAAAAGTATATTTACAATTTTTGTCTGGACAAGCAAACAAGATCGATCCAGAATTGCATGTTGTTGGTAAAAGCAATGTTTTAGAATTAGATTCATCTTCTAGTATACTTCTAGGTTTATTAATAATTGATCATGAGCAAACTGAACATATTATGCTAGTTATAGAATGTGTTGGAGAATGTAGTATAGATAATGTGCATTTGATGCTAATAAATAGTAACTGATTTTAAGGAGAAAAATGTATGCAACTAAAAATGAGATGTCTACAATTAGACCTTGCGCGACAAAAAGAAACTGTAGAGTTTGTAAAAACATATGCAGATTTTGCTGTACAAAATGGATACAATGCACTTGTATTGTATTTGGAAAATGCTGTTCGAACACAAGATACATATTTTTTTAGTAGTGATGATACTTATTCTGCAGAAGAAATAATAGAGATTATTGCTTATGCAGAAGGTTTAGGTCTTGATGTAATACCAGCCTTAGAAAACTTGGATCACTTAGAAAAGTTTTTTTGCTATCCACAGTTAGAAGACTTTTCTGAAATAAAACATCCTAGTGAAGGACGAGGGTTTTACTCTTTTGATAGAGGATCATGTGGTTGTATTACGAATCCAAATTTACATAAGTTCATGGATAAGTATGTTACTGATGTTTGTTCATTATTTCATAGTAAATATGTGCATGTTGGATTAGATGAGCCTTTTGATTTGGCCGTTTGTCCAACTTGTCAACAAGCTGCAAAAGAAGTAGGAAAAGCAAAATTATTTTTAGATCATATTTTACATACACACAAATTAATTACCTCACTTGGCAAAACAATGATGATGTGGGATGACTTTTTTGAATATGCTGATATTGTTGATCAACTTCCACGAGATATCATTTTATGCAACTGGAACTATGTTTTTATGGACGATGAACCACAAGGTCATTGGACAAATAGAATAAAAAAAGATTGGTTTAAATTATATGATCAACTTGGTTTTCAATATATGTTTTGTACATATGCCCATAGAGCGTCTTCAACATACAATGTGGAAACCTTTACAAACTATGCTAGTAAATATAATCCTATTGGAGCAATAATGACCACTTGGCGTAGATCTGAATCGTTCTATCAAGGTTCATATGCATGCATTGCTTATGCTGGTGCACTTTGGAGTGGTAGTTGCGATGATAAAACAAAAGTATATTCTGATATTTTAGGTAGTGAAGAGGTTGCAAGACTTGTGCTATCACTTAATATTGTTGAATGTGGATACAATATAAACGTAACAAATGTCTGTGAAGGCGACTATATGCTTAAGTTAATGTATAGGGATTTATTAGAGTACAATCTAACACAATTGGAAAAGTTTGTAGTTTCTGCCAAAGGTTTAACCTACGATATTCTTTTAGATATATATGATTATATTTTGGAAATATATCTTAACTTATATATACAAAAAATTGGAGTCGAAATATTTGATAACTATGTTTCGAATAGCAAAGTAACTAATTACTTTTTAGACAAGATCACTTTTGTTGAACAAAATTTTTACAAACTAAAAGAAAATGCTAATTACCTTTGGGATAAGTACAGACCAAATATAAAGAGTTGTTTTAATAGCTTTGAAAAGAAATACAGTGGTATTTTCACAAAAATTGAATATCTAAAACAAAACATATTTAATAATGAAAAAGGCGTAATTTATGCAGAAATGATGCTTTATGATCCTTATTCAACGGTTAGAACTCAAATTCGCATTAAATATCAGGGAGAAGAAGAAACAATCCTATTTGATGGAGTAACAAAACCGACAATAGCATTATTTGAAATTGGTGGTTGTTATAGATATCGTTTTGCAACAGAGAATAAAGCCATAGATTATATAGTTTTTGGTGTGAGCGGCGAAGGAGCTTTATACCCATTTCATTTTAGATATTGATATTGTGGTAATAAATATATTGTTGCAACTGCACAACCTTTGTGTGGAAATGTAGAAAATAGTCAAAATCTTTTATATGAAGATACTCGTTTTGCACAACTAGGTGTAGATGATGGAATTGCTCATTTTAACGATATCAATTTATCTAAACAACGTCACGAAGTAAAAATAACATTTAAACCTCTTTCGTGACATTAATAAAATTAACATAAGGGAAAAAGAATGAAGAGAAGAATAAAGTGTAACAACATTATAGATAATGGGGAAATTTTTGCTGGCTATGTCTATTTTGAAAATGGAATAATTACAGCAGTCACAAATGAAGAATTGTCATTTGATGAACAAATTGATGCAGGCAATAATTATGTTTCTGCTGGTTTTATCGATACACATACACATGGTGCTGTTGGGTGCGATTTTACATTTAGTGATGAAGAAGATATAATCAAAGCTTGTGACTACCACTTTTCACATGGTACAACTACAATTTTACCCACAACTTTAGCAAGTGACTTAGAAAACACATTAAAAGCATTGAAATGCTTAAAACAAGCTAAGGAAAGCAACAAATCTAAGTGCTTTATCGCTGGTGTACATATTGAAGGCCCATATTTTGCAATTGAAATGGCTGGAGCCCAAAATCCAAAATATTTAACAGATCCTATTGAAAATGATTATAAGCAAATTGTTGAATTATATGGAGATTTTGTAAAAAAGTGGAGTTATGCACCTGAACGTGATAAATCGGCAAAATTTTGTGAGTATCTTACTGAACATGGAATTATGGCATCAGCTGGTCACACAAATGCTGTTTTTAACGATATAAAAGTAGCATATCAAGCAGGATTACGTTGTATTACACATTTATATTCTTGTACATCAACAGTTACTAGAAAAGATGGTTTTCGACTTTTAGGTGTAGTAGAAAGTGCATACTACTTTGACGATATGTATGTAGAATTAATCGCTGATGGAAAACACCTTCCTCTTGATTTAATTAATTTAGTTTTTAAGCTTAAAAAGAATGGCACAATATTGCTTGTTAGCGATTCACTTTCAATTGCAGGTTGTGATTGCACAGTTGGAATGTTAAATGGTATTCCATATATTGTAGAAGATGGAGTTGCTAAGCTTGCAGATAGAAGTGCTTTTGCAGGTAGTGTTGCAACTATTGATGCGCTTGTTAAACAATGTGTGTTAGCTGGTATTCCTCTTGCTCAAGTTATTAAATCAGCAAGTCAAAATTCTGCAGAATCTCTGCATCTTAATAAGGGAAGAATTGCAGCTGGATTTGATGCAGAGTTTGTTATCTTTGACAAAGATATAAATATCTTACATGTAATTGGTAAAAACAGTGAATTTTAGATTTTTTTAACAAAGGAGAATGGAAGATGATAGAGTTTGGAACAGGGGGATTTCGAGGCATAATTGGTGACGATTTCACAAAAGAAAATGTTCAAATTATAGCGCAAGCACTATCTACAATAATGAAAGAAGATAATGGCTTACAAAGAATTGTTGTTGGCTATGATTATCGTTTTATGTCGGATAAATATGCTGAATGGATGGCAGAAGTTTTTGCTGGTAATCAAATAGAAGTTCTTTTGTACGAAAGTGCAGTTCCTTCACCAGCAGTTATGTTTGCAACTAATAAATTGGGCATTGACTATGGAGTCATGATTACAGCAAGCCATAATCCTTTTATATTCAATGGCGTAAAGT
>JAEZGU010000041.1 GCA_023416855.1 Bacillota bacterium | reverse complement strand
GTTGCAAGAAAATTATGCCACACAATTTATGCTGTGCTAAAAAACAATACTCCTTATGAGATAAAGCAATAATCAGTATATCTTTAACAGGTCTTTTTTTACCCTAATTATTAGGTCTTTTTGTTGTTCATAAAAATTAATTACTCTTAATTGTTTTTACATATTTTACCTGTTGATTTTTAATAGTTAGTCTTTCTAATATAATGAGCATGAATAAATTCATGCTCATATATTATGTCATTATTATCAAGTATCATTCTGCTGATTTCAAGTAATTATTTAATCTTTGAAGCAATTCATCAACATCAAATCCATGTACCATTGCAGCATCTTCTATAGATTCCATTTGAGATGATGGGCATCCTAAACAATGCATTCCTGCACTCATCAAAATTTGCGCCAATCCCTGATCTATTTGCAATATTTCTCCAATATACATGTCCTTAGTAATTTCCTTTGCCATAAAAATACCTCCCTTTTATATTCTAATTTTATTCTTACCACATTTCTATAATTTAAATCTCTTTTATTCTTAAATTTCTATACTTGTTTTATCTACTGCTAATTCATTGCCAATCCATAGCAAATCAATTACAAATTATTCTAAGAATAATTTGATATCGTCTTCTACTGTTCCTATACCTGCAATCCCAAAGTTTTTAACTAATACATCAGCTACATTTGGTGATAAGAACGCTGGTAATGTTGGTCCTAAATGGATATTTTTCACTCCTAAATATAATAGAGATAGTAATACTATAACAGCTTTTTGCTCATACCATGCGATATTGAATGCCAATGGTAATTCATTGATATCTTCTAATTCAAATACCTCTTTTAATTTTAATGCAATTAAAGCTAATGAATATGAATCGTTACATTGTCCTGCATCAAGAACTCTTGGAATTCAGCCTATGTCTCCTAACTCTTATTTGTTGTATTTATATTTTGCACAACCTGCAGTTAATATTACCGTATCTTTCGGAAGTGCTTTAGCAAAATCTGTATAGTAATTTCTTGATTTTGCTCTGCCATCGCATCCTGCCATAACAAAGAATTTTTTGATTGCTCCTGATTTAACTGCATCAACAACTTTATCAGCTAAAGCAAATACTTGTTCATGAGCAAATCCACCAACTATTTCTCCTGTTTCTATTTCAATAGGAGCTGCACAGTTTTTAGCAAGCTCAATTATTTCTGAAAAGTCTTTTTCTGAGCCGGTAACTCCTTCTATATGTTTACATCCAGGATATCCTGCAGAACCTGTTGTAAACAACCTGTCCTTGTAGCTATCTCTTGGAGGTACTATACAGTTTGTTGTCATTAAAATAGGTCCGTTAAATGATTCAAATTCTTCTTTTTGTTTCCACCAAGCATTACCATAGTTACCTACTAAGTGCTTGTATTTTTTTAAATGTGGATAGTAATGAGCAGGAAGCATTTCTGAGTGAGTATAAACATCAATTCCTGTCCCTTCAGTTTGTTTTAATAACTGTTCTAAGTCTCCTAAATCATGTCCTGATATTAATATTCCAGGGTTTTTGCCAACACCTATATTAACTTTTGTTATTTCAGGATTTCCAAATTTACTTGTGTTAGCTTTATCTAACAAAGCCATTGCAGTAACTCCAACTTCTCCTGTTTTTAATGTTAGAGAGATTAAGTCATTTACATTTAGACTGTTGTCTAACAGCTTTGCCAATGTATCTTGCATAAATGCATTCACTTCAACATCATCATAACCTAATACATTTGCATGCTTCATATATGCTGACATACCTTTTAAACCATATATTATAAGCTCTCTCAAGCTTCTGATATCTTCATTTTCTGTTGCTAATATTCCAACTTCATATGAATTTGATTTGCTTTCAAATTCTGCTTCTGTATCTGCTGTCCATAAAGCTGCTTCTGATAAATTTTCTTTGCTTGCCAACTTGTTTAATAAGTCATTTTTAACTTTTAATGTCATTTTTATTCTGTCGTTAAATACACTGTTATCAAAGTTTGCATTTGTAATAGTTGTAAATAAGTTAAGAGTTACTAAATGATCTACATCAGAAGAAACTTCTTTGCCTTCTTTTCTAAGCTTTGATGTAACTTCAGATAATCCCTTAGTTGTATAAATCAATAAATCCTGTAAGTTTGATGTTTCAGGTGATTTACCGCATACTCCTACTTTAGTACAGCCTGTGCATCCTGCTGTTTCTTGACATTGATAACAAAACATTGCATTTTTCATTAATTATCTTTCCTCCAAAATTATATATTTTACTTTAATTTTTATTTTTTCTGTCTTTAGTTAAATATTAAACTATGAAGTCTTCAATTTCTGTAACATTTGTTACGCAAGTTATAAATTCTTTCAAATGTCGGTTTTGCCTCAAATTGTTCCAATGTTCCTTGTAGTTGCATATACTAAAATGAGAAGTTATGAAAGGAATAATATATAATGAAGTATTCAACTCATGCTTATTATAGATTAAATGTTAATGAAACTGGTTTCTTAGAAGTCAGTGTATTCGATAATAATAATATTCCTATTCCGAATGCAGTGGTTACTATTGCAAAAATTTCATACACAGGCTTATATAATGAAAGTGCAGAAGGCGAAATTATAGCAGAATTCTTAACAGATAATAATGGGAAGCTTCATGTAGAATTGCCAATATTAAATGATTTATTAGGAAAAAATGCTTTTTATTCTGCTCAATTTGTTAAGGAAGGATATTATAATACTTTTATTTACTATATCCAAATATATCCTAATATTCATACTATATATGAAGTTTATATGTCTCAAAGAATTGAAGGACATCCGGAAAAACTTAGATTTTTTTTCCAACCTAAAAAAGGAACCATTCATTTACACTAATTTAGTACAAATGTGTCATAACAGTAAAACGCATGTTTTTAATCATGCGTTTTATTAAAGTAATTTTATTTTAAGTATTAATATCAACTTGTTGACATCATGTGCTACTTAATGTATTGTATATTTAAACTGAGCTATAAATCGGAGGGTTAGAAATATGGATTTTAAATATGAAAAAAACAGAATATTTTTAGAAGATGAAAGTGGTGAATGTATAGCAGAAGTTACATTTCCTGATGTATCAAATAATAGAGTTAACGTAAATCATACATATGTAAACAGATGCCTTAGAGGCCAGGGTATTGCTGATAAATTAATGACTGCTTTAGCAGCAGATTTAAGAAAAAACAATAAAAAAGCAACGGCAACATGTTCATATGCAGTAGATTGGTTTGAAAAACATCCTGATTATGAAGATGTATATTCATAAAAAAATATTTTTAAAAAAACTCTTTACAAAACATTTTATATGTGTTATCTTATGTAAAAGTAAAAATCAAAGACAAGCAATGACAAGAAATAGTAGATGTATGATTTCTTTTCAGAGAGTGCATGGTTGGTGTGAATGCATAATAAATCTATATTGAACACATCTTTGAGCTGATTGATGAAACCCTTCGGGAAGTAGTTTAATTCGGATTCTCGCACCCGTTACCGTGCAAAAGTATGATTGTACTTTATGAGTTTGATGTTGTGAGGCATCATTAAAAAGAGGTGGAACCACGTGATTAATACTCTCGTCCTCTAG
>JAEZGU010000272.1 GCA_023416855.1 Bacillota bacterium | reverse complement strand
GGCAGTGAATTAGTAAGTATTTGGGGTTTGACAGATAAAGATGTACCTGGTATTGAAGGAAGAAGAATAAGTATAGAAACAGCTTCTAAGGTATGGAATGCTTGCGGATTAAGAATTGGTGCAGTTATTACTGACAGTGCTGAATTCAGCAACCGTTGTACAGCTGAATATACAGCAAACTTATGTGCAAATGCTATAGGACAATATATATTTGGAGCTTTAGCACGTGAAAGCAAAGAACAAATAGCAAGCTGGTGCAAAGGTCTTCGTGAATATTATGGAGATACAATTAAAAAAGTAAGCAAGGGATTAAAGGACTTAGAACCGGGATTAGTTGTATCAAGCCCTGATGCATCAATTTATACAGTTATAGATGTTAGAAATGTTGTTAAACCTGGATTTGATGCAATTGACTTCGTATTATATTGTGCAGGTGAAGGCGCTATTGAAATTGATGGAGTTCAAACAACATTATTGGTTGCTCCTATGAAAGGTTTCTATGATATAGCAAAAGGACAAAGTAATCCTGGAAGTACACAATTCCGTATTTCTTACGTTGAATCTCCTGAAACAATGTTGAAAGTTCCAGAATTATTTGTTAAACTTTTAAAAGCATTTGAATCTAGCAGATAATTATTAAATTAAACACGTAAAGCTTATGATTAATTTCATAAGCTTTTTTATAATTCCATTTTTTAAAATTTCGATACATTGAACTATGTGGTATAATGTGTATTATAATTTTTAAATATAAAATACTTAGGAGGAAAATAAATGAATGCTTCAATTAAACCCAATATTACATTAGATATACTTGATAAAATTGATATTAGAGTAGGAACAATATTATCAGTTGATGACATTGAAAATTCAAGTAAATTAGTTAAGCTTACAGTTGACTTTGGTGATTTTAAGAGAACTATATTAGTTGGAATGAAGGGTGAAAGAGAAAATCCAAAGGAAATAGAAGGTCAACAGGCATTGTTTGTTGTTAATTTGGCTCCTAAGAAAATGGCGGGAGAAATTTCTGAAGGTATGTTATTTGATATTGGATACGCAGATGGTATCGTTCCTGTATTGGCTCAACCGGAAAAAACTGTACCAAATGGCACAAGAGTCGGATAAGGAATATCGTACATTAAATTTGACTTTAATATTGATTATAGTTTATAATTACATGTTGAGATGAAGATAAGGAGGTATATTGTGACAAATCATAAAGTAGTTATTGGTGATAGCCGACAACTTAACAAAATAAAAGACAAATCAGTTCAGTTAATTATTACATCGCCTCCCTATTGGCAATTAAAAGATTATGGTACACTTGATCAAATTGGATTTAATGATAGTTATGAAGAATACATAAATAATTTAAACTTGGTTTGGAAGGAATGCTATCGCATTCTCTCTGACGGTTGCCGCATGTGTATTAATATTGGTGACCAATTTGCTCGTTCAGTTTATTACGGTCGATATAAAGTAATTCCAATCAGGACAGAAATAATTCGTTTCTGTGAAGCATTAGGGATGGATTATATGGGAGCAATCATCTGGCAGAAAACAACGACAATGAATACAACAGGTGGCGGAGCTGTAATGGGTAGTTATCCTTATCCAAGAAACGGTATTTTAAAAATTGATTATGAATTTATTCTAATATTCAAAAAATTGGGAAAAGCTCCAAAACCAACATTAGAACAGAAGAAACAATCAGAGTTAACCAAGGAAGAGTGGAATGAATACTTTTCTTCACATTGGAATTTTGGTGGCGTGAGACAACAAGATCACATAGCAATGTTTCCTGAAGAATTGCCTAAAAGGTTAATTAAGATGTTTTCATTTGCAGGAGAAACTGTATTTGACCCGTTTTTAGGCAGTGGTACAACATCACTTGCAGCAAAAAATTTACAACGTAATTCTATTGGTTATGAAATAAATAAGGAGTTTGCTCCTATTATAAAAGAAAAACTTGGAGGAAATTTAGTCGATTCTGATAATACAATAGAAATTTTATCTGACAAATTAATTTCTCAAATAAATTATAGTAATTTACCATATGTGTTTTCTGACCCACATAAGTTAAATAAAAAGATTGATGTTAAAAAGGCTACATATGGCTCGAAAATAGATGGTAAGACTGAAAAAAAAGAGGACTATTACACTATAAAAGAAATACTTTCTTCTGAAAAGTTATTATTAAATGATGGTACAGTAATTAAGCTTATTGGCATTAAATCAAATCCAAAATTTGAGAAGGAAGCAATAGCTTTTTTAAAGGAAAAGTTAAATAAAAAAAGGGTATTTGTGAAGCACGATAATATTAAATATGATAAACATAATAATTTATTATGTTATCTGTATTTAAGCAATAAAACATTTATAAATAACCATTTAATAAGAACTAAATTTGTAAACGTAGATGAGGAATCAGAGTACTCAAATAAATCTAAATTTATTAAAACATTTAATGAAAATAAATAGCCGGATAATATCCGGCTATTTTTTAAACAACTCATTATTTTATTATTCTTCTGTTTCTATGGTTAAACCTGTCTTTGTTTTAGTATAATATACCATTTTAACGTCAATGGTTTCTGATAATCTATCCATGGTTTTGTATGAAACAGGTTTCACCGAATAAGGTGTGCTTCCAATATATCCGTCTATGCCCAAAGATTCTTCTTGGGGAGTTGATAGGCGATAGCTTGTATGAAGCTTTTCTGCAAGGGAAGCAAGAATTGCTCGTTGCACATATAATCCGTTGTATGTCTTTGTTATTACTAAATCCTGTACCCATTTTTTAACCAATTCACGGTCTATAAGTTTTATTGCTTTTTTTAGGTTTTCAACCTGAGCATATATTTTCTCTGTCGCATTTTCTATTGCATCAGGATATCTTTCCTTATACCATGTTTCCCAGTTATCTATGGATATTTTATTTTCATCATTATCTTCTATAAACTCAGGAAATAAATCCGATAATTGACCTACAACTCTTGGGCGTGTTCCCTGTGCATTTTGATTTGCCCAATTTATCAATTGTGAAGTATATTTAGGAAATTCAACTGTTGTACTATCGTTATACTTATGAATATCTTCATTTTTAATACTGTATTTCATAACCCCTCCTATATTGTATATATACAATTATAGTATTCAAGTTAATTAAATACAATATATACTTGTGGTGTTTATTTCCTTGAGAACTCCATACCGTTTATTGATATGACATCATCATTTATAATGGTTAATGTATATTCTTGATCTTCTACCGGATTATCTTTAATTAAACTATCAAAAATATTCCATAGATCATCCCATGGTTCAGCATAGCTTGAGCTGGACATTTGGTTTGTCAATACTAATTTATCACCTGATATTGTATAATTTCCTTCAAAGGCAGCGGAATCATAAGTGTTATATATTAATGTTCCCACTACTCTAACAAATGTACCATCAGATTTAAATTCCAAAGTTTGACCATAGGTAATATTACCTGATGATGCATAATATGTCCAAGAACCTACGGCACTTAGTGTACTTCCATTTTCATCTTTGTTACTGTCTTTGAATCGTTCATAGGATCTAAAACTCATTGCTATTGCTTGTTCTCTTGTTGCCATGCCATAATTTTGTGCCTGTTGGGCAGTTGTAGTAGCCTTCGGCATAAAATTACCTTGAGAGTCCCCCGTAATAATACCTATTTTATTCATATACTTCACAGCTTCATTAGCCCAGTCAGAGATATATTTTTGATCTGGAAAATCCTTAACCCCTTCAACGCTAAAATCATTGGAAGGAGATATTGCTTTTAGCGCTCTGAACAGCATTGCAGCACATTGCTCACGGTTTATTAAAACATCTGGCTCAAAAGTTGTATCAGATGTTCCTTGAGTAACTCCAATTTTAAAAGCTTTTAATATTTCAGGATTTAAAGTATCTGTAAATGGGTTTGGAGATACAGCAACAGCTGTTGTTTCTGTAGTTTTTTCGTATAATTTAACTGCTAATTCTGCAAATTCCTCTCTTGTTATAGGCTTTGTCATATCTGCACCGCTCAGTATTTGTGGAATCAAACCTGCATCATTTGCTTTATTTAATTCAGGTGTAGCCCAGCTTGAAGCGTTACTCCACTGTACTGCCATTGCTGAAGGTGATAAGATAATTATTAATAAAATTACATATACAATTATTTTTTTCATGATATCCTCCTTAACATATTTAAAAACGTTTGCAATTAAGCAATTAATTATATCATTTGTACCGCCATACAAAAATCACCCTAAAAGTAGTATTTTTACTAAGGGTGACGAAATTGTTTTAAATTTTATAATATGTTTCGTTTATTTTGTAGCTTAACTCTTTTCTATTGGATACATTAAGCTTCTTGTATATATTTTTAGCGTGAGTCTTCAATGTATTGCGAGATATAAATAATTTGTTAGCTATAACATCATAATCGAATCTTCCCATTAAGTGAGCAGCTATTTCTATCTCTCTAGTAGTAAGTTTTGAATTAATAGGTAGAAGTTTATTATAATATGATAACATAGAATAATAAACAGGGCTAAGACAATTGATATCATCAAATTTATGATAGTTTTGAGCAGGCTCTATGCTAATATTACGCGTAAAAACCTCTGAATCTCTCAATAATTGAATTACTAATTGTGTTGACAAGCTTTGCATCATCAATGGACAATCATTACCGTAGAAAATTACTTCGTTTTCAAAATCTGAAAGTATTCTTAATAATTGTTTACTGAGACCATATTCAATTTTTGAGAAGTCAAAGTTTCTTTTTCCTGTTACTTCAGATGCTACATTTTCAAAAAAATCTTTTTTTACTACAATATTAACATATTCTAAAGTTGGGGCATATGTATTGCACAAAAATTCAACTTCTGAGCCTATTACTATTAAACTTTCCTTTTTTGCTTCTATATTTTTATTTCCTATTCGCGCCGGTGGTAATGATGAGGATGGTAATATAAACGTATAATCTTCACTACACATTTTCTTGTTAATAATAAATGCTTTTGGTTTGAATATAGCAATATTGTCAGTTATTAGTGCTTTTACATTAGAGTATACTTCTTGTGGTATATCATCAATTAATTTTTCAAATTGATTGCTCATATAAGCTCCCCCATGCTTAAAATTGTAAAATATTTTACCACAAATTAACAAAAACTACAATAAATTTTAATATATTTCACAAAAAAATAGTGAGGCTCACACCTCACTTTGTAATTTTTAACGGATTTTTTACAGCATTTATTGCTGCTTTTTTAGCTAAAGAAGCTAATTCTTCAGTACAGTCTTTTGTTTTTGGAAAAAAGTCAATATCTTTAGATATATTTATATCATGTTTTTCGTTATTAACTATTAATGTTTGAAACATTGTCAATCCGGCTATGTAACGACCTAATCCATAACTTAAGTGATAACCGTCGCTTGTTAACTCATTTCCGACTGCATTTAAATATCTATTACTTCTTGCGTTTTGTATAGCAGTTCCACATGGTATTAGTATTTCTATTTCTGTTTCTTTTAATGCTTGTTCGTAAGCTTTAATTATAGAATTGTACATTGTTAATTGATTTTTATTATAATAATCAAAGTTATTATTTGTGCTTCTACTTGAATAAGCCCATGTCATGTTTAGTGCAAACTTTAATTCATCATTTTTGGAATTATCTTTTATATAATTTATCAAATCACTTAAATATGGTTGATATGTATCGTAATTACCTGATTCTCCCGAAGCCTGTTGTAATGTAATATAGTCCCACTCTTCGTCTATTATTGCATCCTTCATAGTTTTTGCTTTGTATATTTTTAATCCTCTTGATGTCCATTTGTAATATGTATAAGCTTTTTCATTTTGATTTGCATATTTATGATGTCTCTCTAAAGAACAACCGCTACTATATAAATTTGCTACCACAAGATTTACACCTGCTGATTTAGCAATTTCATGCAGATAATAAGCTGTATCCTGAGAAAATGAATTTCCAATTGATAATATTTTAATAGTATTTTCATCATGTTCATCTTCTGTGCTTAATGTATTATTTATATTGTTTATTATTTTAGCGGTTAAAAGCTTAAGTTGATTTATTTTTAGTTGAGCTTCTTTTATACTTGTTACTTCTGTCTTATATGTGGATGCATATGTATAGTTTGGTACTGTACATGTAAATAAAAGTGCGATTATTAATAAAATTGTAGTAGTTTTCTTCATAATGTCTAACCCCCACATGATTATATCATCAAAATATTACATATTTCAACAACAATTGTCATTTTTTTAATAATGTTTAAAGTTAGTAAGATTGTTGAAAAAATTGCTGAATTATTATATAATATGGTAATTTATTTTTATTTTAAAGGAAATTTAAGGGGTGAACTTATTGAATAAAAGATGTTTTGCTTCATGGAGCGGAGGAAAGGATTCATGCTTAGCTTTATACAAGGCAATAAAATTAGGATATGAACCTATAAAGCTTTTAACAATGTTTAGTAAAGAAAATGGAATAAGCTCAGCACATAGATTAGATGAAAGTATATTAACAGCTCAAGCAAATGCTATAGAAATAGAAGGGATAATCGGAAGAGCTGAATTTGATGATTACGAAAATGTATTTGTATCACATCTTAAGTCATTTAAAGAGCAAGGTATAGATTATGGTATATTTGGCGATATAGATTTAGAGGAACACAGGCAGTGGGAAGAAAAAGTATGTGAGAAGGCAGCAATTACAGCAGTGCTTCCTCTATGGAATATTAATAGAAAGGACATAGTAAAGGAATTCATAAATTGTGGCTTCAAAGCAAAAATTGTTGTAGTAAATACTACAGCTTTAAGCACAGAATTCTTAGGCAAGGACTTAAGCTTGTCATTGATTGATGAATTAGAGAGAGCAGGAGCAGATGTTTGTGGTGAAAATGGCGAATATCATACAGTCGTATATGATGGTCCTATTTTTAAAAGACCTATTAAATTAAATTTTGGTTCTGAAGCTATCTCTGTAGGTGAAAAATGGGCGCATATTAAGGTAAATACAACAGAATAAATATTATAAAATAAATTAAAGAAGAGGGCTTGAAAATGAAGTATATTGAAAATAATTCTATTGATCCGCATTACAATTTAGCATTTGAAGAGTATATTTTTAAATATCTACAAGAGGATGTTGTTTTATTGTGGAGGAATGGACCTTCTATAATTGTAGGAAAAAATCAAAATACTATTGAAGAAATAAATATGGATTATGTTAAGGAAAACAACATAAACGTAGTTAGAAGAGTAACTGGCGGCGGTGCAGTCTATCATGATTTGGGAAACTTGAATTTTTCTTTTATTACAAAAGCAGAAAGCAATTTAATAGATTTTAAAACATATAATATTCCTATATTAAAGGCATTGGAGAAGTTAGGAGTAAACTGCCAATTATCAGGAAGAAATGATATAGTTATTGATGAAAAGAAATTTTCCGGTATAGCACAAAGTATAATTAAAGGAAGAGTTTTAAATCATGGAACTTTGCTTTTTGATTCAAAATTAGATACTTTATCAAAAGCTCTAAATGTAAAAAGAGATAAAATTGAATCAAAAGGTGTTAAATCAGTTTCCAGCCGTGTTACAAATATTAAGCCATATGTTAAGGATGATATAGACGTATTGGAATTTAAACAAATCTTGCTTAAGAATATATTTGAGCATTTCAATGAGCCTATTGAAATTTATGAATTATCTGAAGAAGATAAAAAGAATATTCAAAAAATGGTTGATGAAAGATATGGTACATGGGAATGGAACTACGGTAAATCTCCTAAATTCAATTACAAAGGATATAACAGATATGCAGGTGGCTGTGTTGAAGCAAGGTTGCAAGTTGAAAAAGGTATTATTGAAAACTGCAAAATTTACGGCGATTTTTTTGGAAAAAGCGATATATTAGAATTAGAGCAAAGATTAAAAGGTTTAAAATATGATAAAAGTGAAGTTGTTAATGCTTTAGATAATGTATCCGTTGAGGATTATTTGGGAAGAATTTCTAAAGAAGAATTTTTGCAATGTTTGTTTGATTAATATAAAATAAAAAAATGCCGGTAGCTATATCTACCGGCATTTATATGTTTATCCATTAATGACCATTACAGGGCAAGATGCTTGTGCCAATACTTTTTGAGTTATTGATCCTACAAAGATTCTATCTATATTTGACAAACCTCTTTTTCCCATAACAATTAAGTCAAAATTCTCGTCACTGGCAATTTTTAATATTTCATCTGCAGCTTTGCCTGTTAAAACTTTTTTATATGTAACTAAATCTTCACAATCAAGATTCCTTACAAGTATATTTATCATTTTTGTTTCTTCCTGTATGAGATTTTTAAGCATTTCCTTTCGATGGGCAATAAATGCCTGTTCAACAGTCATTCCAAAATAGGAATATTTGTCTTCAGTAGGAAGATTAACAACAGTTATAAAAGTAAGTTCTGCATTTATTAACTTGCCAATTTCCACTGCTTTTCTTGCCGCTTTTTCTGATGCAGAAGAACCATCAACCGGAACTAATATTTTTTTCATAAAATCACCCCTAAAATATTTTCTTATTATACTTATACCTATATATAAATGATGTAAACATTATTACTATAAATTTAATGAAAAGTTCAAAGATACAATTGTTATTGAGAAGTGATGAATGAATATGTTATAATTAAATGTATAAGTTACGTTGAGAAATTTGGAGGGAAAATGGATTTGTTACAATCTTTAAATGAGAAACAAAGAGAAGCAGCTTCGCATGACAAGGGACCTATCTTGGTAATAGCCGGTGCAGGCACAGGAAAAACAAGAGTTTTAACTCACAGAATTGCATATTTGATTGACTCTAAAAAGGCTATGCCATGGGAGATACTTGCTATTACATTTACTAATAAAGCTGCTAATGAAATGAAAGAAAGAGTTGGACAGCTATTAGATTATCCCATTGATAGGATGTGGATTGGAACATTTCACTCCATATGTGTTCGAATATTAAGAAAAAGTATTGAAAGAATAGGATATGATTCTAACTTTGTTATATATGATACCAATGATACTAAAATAGTGATTAAGGATTGTATAAAAGAGTTAAATTTAGATACGAAAAAATATAATGTTAATTCAATAAAAAGTATAATAAGCTCTGAAAAAAACAAGCGACACAGCGCAGATGATTATATAAAAGATAACTTTAACGAATTTTATAAAAGAAATGTAGGCGAAATATACGCTCTATATGAAAAGAAATTAAAAATAGCTAATGCATTGGATTTTGATGATTTAATTTTAAAAACTCTTATACTTCTTGATAATGAGAAGGACATCAGAGAGTCTTATCAAGAACGTTTTAAATATATTTTGGTTGACGAATACCAAGATACTAACTTTGTCCAATATAATTTAGTTAAAATATTAGGCAAAAAGACAAATGGAGAAAATAACATATTTGTAGTTGGTGATGAAGATCAATCCATTTATGGGTGGAGAGGTGCTGATATAAGCAATATTCTCAACTTCGAAAAGGATTTTGAAGGCGCTAAAATTGTAAAGCTTGAGAAAAATTACCGTTCTACAAATGTTATATTAAATGCTGCTAATGGTGTAATTCATAATAATTGTCAGAGGAAAGGAAAGAATCTTTATACTGATTATGAAGATGGCAATCTCATAAGAATATTGGAAATGGATAATGAAAAGGATGAAGCTTTTACAGTTGCTTGTCTTATAAGGAAGGAAAGAAGAGAAAATAATTCCAATTATTCTGATATGGCTATATTATATAGAACTAATGCTCAGTCAAGAGCTTTAGAAGAAGGGCTAATTAGAGAAGGTATCCCTTATAAAATAGTTGGTGGATTAAAGTTCTATGAAAGAAAAGAAATTAAAGATATAATGGCATACTTGATGCTAACTTTTAATCAAAAGGACAATATAAGCTTTGACAGAATAATCAATGTTCCTCGAAGAAAAATAGGACAAAAAACTATAGATTTAATCACTGAATATGCTATTGAAAAGGAAATATCCAAATTTGAAGCATGCTACGATGTGGATGAAATAGGTTTACCTAATGCTGCTTCAAAAAGCGTGGCAGAATTTGTTTCTATGATGGAAATGTTGATGATTAAAAAGGATGTAATGCCTGTTTCTGAATTTATATTAGATGTTTTTGAAGTTACAGGATACAAGTCAATGCTTCTTGAGGACGAAACTGTTGAAGGAAGAAGCCGTTTGGAAAATATAGATGAATTTTTATCTGCAGCAAAGGACTTTGAAGAAAGATATGAAGAAAATAGCTTGGAGGATTTTTTAGCTCACGTGTCATTGTTAGCAGATATTGATAAAACAGATGAAACTAAAATAGATTCTGTGACACTTATGACTATTCACAGTGCTAAGGGTTTAGAATACGATACAGTATTTATAACAGGACTCGAAGAAGGAATTTTTCCGATAATCCACCAAGATGCTGAAAATGATGACGATGAAGAAGAAAGAAGATTGTTTTATGTGGCTATAACCAGAGCTAAGAGGATGTTGTTCATAACTTATGCTAATGATAGAATGCGCTATGGTAGTCATGAAACTAAGATGAAATCAAGATTTTTAAGAGAAATACCTGTAGAGTGTATAGAAGATAATAACCCTATGTCATATGCATCTAAGAAAATAGAGAGATTAGACGAGAATATTAAAAGGATGCCTTCATTTATAAAAAGCAACCTTTATAAAAGCGATACTAATACAGAAGTTAGCAAACCAAGGTTAAAGTCAGATAATATTGTCCCTGGAGATAAAATAACGCATAAAACCTGGGGCATTGGAACTGTAGTGCAAGTAAAAAATGATGGTACATCAAAAACCGCAGTTATTGCATTTGAAAGCAAGGGTATAAAAAATCTTAATTTAGATTATGCACCAATAGAAAAAATATAATAACAAAGAGGAAAAAGCTATGGAAGATAAGCTTCTGTTAATGAAGAAAAAGATAAAACTGTTAAATGAAGCAAACAAAGCATACTACCAAGAAAACCGAGAGATAATGTCAAACTATGAGTATGATGCTCTTTATGATGAATTAGTGGAATTAGAAAAAGAAACTAACATTACATTATCCAATAGCCCTACAATAAATGTAGGTTATGAGCTTTTGTCTAATTTACCTAAAGAAAGACATGAAAAACCTATGCTTTCGTTAGATAAAACAAAGGATGTTGAGCAGTTAAAGCAGTGGTTAGGTTCGAATGAAGGAGTTTTATCATGGAAGCTTGATGGTTTAACTATTGTTATGACATATTTGGATGGAAAGTTGGTAAAAGCAGTTACCAGAGGTAGTGGCGAAACTGGAGAGGTTATAACAAATAATGCAAGAGTGTTTACAAATATTCCACTTAATATTAGCTATAAGGGCAGTTTGATTATAAGAGGAGAAGCTGTTATCAGTTACTCTGATTTTGAAAAAATTAATAATGAAATTTCTGATATTGATGCAAAATACAAAAACCCTCGAAATTTATGCAGCGGATCGGTTAGACAGCTTAACAACAAAATAACTGCAGAAAGAAATGTACAATTTTATGCTTTTTCTTTAGTAAAAGCAGATGGTATAGATTTTAAGAATTCGAGATTAGAACAATTAGAATGGCTAAAAAATCAGGGCTTTGGCGTAGTAGAATACAAAAAAGTCAATTCTTCTAATTTACAAGAAACAATCAAATTTTTCGAAGAAAATGTAACAAAAAATGATTTACCCTCAGACGGGTTAGTTTTAATGTTTGACGACATTTTATATGGAGAATCCTTAGGAGCTACTTCTAAATTTCCCAGAGATGCAATTGCATTTAAATGGAGAGATGAAATTAAGGAAACTAAGCTGATAGAAATAGAATGGAGCGCATCAAGAACTGGACTCATAAACCCTATAGCAATATTTGAACCAGTTGAGCTTGAGGGTACAACCGTTAGCCGTGCCAGCGTACACAATTTAAGCATTATGGAAAACCTTGAACTTGGTATTGGTGATACTATAAGTGTTTATAAAGCAAATATGATAATTCCTCAAATATCAGATAACTTCACAAGAAGTAAAAATGTTGAAGTTCCAAGCAAGTGTCCCGTATGCGGTGGAGAAACTAAAATTAAGAATGATAATGATATCAAAACATTATATTGTACAAATGATGAATGCTTGGCAAAGCAAATAAAATCATTTACACATTTTGTAAGCAGGGATGCTATTAATATCGAGGGATTGTCTGAAGCAACCATAGAAAAATTAATCGCAGAAGGTTTAGTTAAGGAATTGAGTGATATTTTTAATATTGAATCCTTCAAGGAAGTTATAATTAATATGGAAGGCTTTGGAGAAAAATCATTTAACAATTTAGTCCAATCTGTAAATAAGGCAAGAAACACAACGGCTGCAAGATTGTTATATAGTCTCGGAATACCTAACATTGGTTTATCTAATGCTAAGATAATATGTAAGAAATACAATGATGAATGGGATAAAATACAGAATTTATCTTATGAAGAATTAGTTGAAATACCAGGCATAGGTAATGTAATGGCTAATAATTATGTCAGTTTTTTTAGCAACGAAAAAAATAAAATAATAGTTGATGATTTATTGAAAGAAGTTGTTATAGAAAAATCAGAAGAAAATGATACTGAACAAATATTAGACAATATGATTTTCGTTATTACAGGATCAGTTGAACGATTTAAAAATAGAGATGAATTAAAGGAGAAAATTGAGGAAAGAGGCGGAAAAGTTACTAATTCAGTAACCTCTAAAACAAATTATTTAATAAATAATGACAATTTGTCTAATTCATCAAAAAATAAAAAAGCAAAAGATTTAAATATAAAAATAATAACAGAGAATCAATTTGTTGATTGGTTAGATAGCGGTAAAAAACCGGAGTAGATGAACAAGGGGGAGTAATGGCACTTAGAATTTTAATGTATTTTGGATTGCTGGCAGTTGGTTGGTTAATAAGCAACAAAGGACTAATCCATAATAATTTGATGAAAAAAATATCCAATATCCAAGCTATTATATTGTTTGGATTAATATATGTTATGGGTGTAAGAGTTGGAATGGATGAGCAAGTATTTTCATCCATAGGAAAAATAGGTATAACCGCTGCAATCTTTGCAGTTGTTACTACTGCTTTTAGTATTATTTTTGTTTATATCCTAAGAAGGAAATTTTTTGAAGACAAAAGAATTGTAGGAGGCAAAAATAATGACTAAAAAGATATTGATTGTTTTAGTTTTAGGAATATTTAGTGGTTTATTCATAATGCCTCAAGCAATATATGATCAAACAGGTTTATTGCTCGATATAGGACTATGTCTCTTATTGTTTTTTGTGGGTATTGATTTAGGTAGCAATAAAGAAATTTTCACAAATTTAAAACATGTTGGATTTAAAATGCTGATAGTTCCTACAGCTACAATAATTGGCAGTTTATTTGGTGGTATTGTTTGCAGTATAATATTTAAAATAGACTTATTTGGTTCATTAGCTATAGCATCCGGTATGTCATGGTATACATTGTCTGCAATTATAATAACGCCTGTTTCAGCGGAGCTTGGTACGGTTGCATTTTTAACTAATGTTTTTCGAGAAATACTTGCTTTTGTATTTATACCTATAATAGCTAAACGTATCGGATATTTAGAAACCATTGCTGCAGGAGCTGCAATAAGTATGGATACCGGGCTACCTATAATTACTAAAAATACAAGCCAGGAGGTTGCACTGATATCTTTTATAAGTGGAGTTATTATATCATTATCAGTGACAGTCTTAGTACCCATATTTGTTGGGCTAATATAATAAACAATCAAACTTTGATAGCAGATAAGAAAGTTATTATAGATAGAATCGAGGAGATAAACATATGACCAGAATATATATTACCAGACATGGTGAAACAGAATGGAACAAGCAAAGAAGATTTCAGGGAAACAAGGATTCTGAATTAACAGATAAGGGGATAATGGCTGCAGAATTATTATCTAATCGCATAGAAGAAATTGATTTAGATTGTATTGTAGCAAGTCCTTTGAAAAGAGCATATCGTACGGCTGAAATTGTTAAGGGTAATAAGCAAATTAACATAGAGACACATGATGGCTTTAAGGAAATAAACCTTGGTGATTTTGAAGGCATGAGTTGGGATCAAATTATGGAGAGCCATAAAGAAGTAATCACTAATATTAAAAATGACCCATTTAAGTACGGATACCCAAACGGTGAAAGTTTAGTCGAATTTTATAGCAGAGTAGAGAAGGCCTTCAAAGATACTATAAAAAGATGTAGAGGTAAAAATATTTTAATAGTAGCACATGGTGGAACAATAAAATGTATAGAATCATATATAAGAAAATTCAAAATAAACAATGACTGGATGGGTCAGGTAGTTAGTAACTGCAGCTTATCATGCTTTGAAGTTGATGACAATGATGAAATTAAAGAAATATTTTATAATGATACAGAGCATTTAAAAGGTACAGTAGCATTCAATTAATTGTCGAAATTTCCCGGGAAATGGAAGATAATAGAGAATTATAATAGAACATCATAACATGAAAAGTCAATCTGTTGGTAAAACTATAACAGATTGTTTTTTTATGCCCTAACCTATTAGCATTCTTCCAAGATTAATAAACAATTTTGTATTAATATAAATAAGTGGAAAACGGTAACAGAGGATACTTTGTTAATCAAAATAAATAAAATAAAGAATTTTATATTTAAATTTTATTTTATTAAATTATAACATTGAAAAACTTATAATATAATGTTAAACTATGCTCTATAAGATTTGATAAATGCATATTGTCATTAGTAATAGGAGGACTACATGAAAAAATTCAAAAGAGTTTTAGTTGCTAATCGCGGTGAAATTGCGATTAGAGTATTTAGAGCATGTGAAGAGCTGGGAATAAGAAGTGTAGCAATATACTCTGAGGAGGATAAAAATTCACTTTTTAGAACCAAAGCAGATGAATCATATAAAATAGGTGAAAACAAGAAACCTGTTGATGCATATTTAGGTATTGATGAAATAATTAGTTTAGCAAAATCTAAAGGTGTTGATGCTATCCACCCCGGATATGGCTTTTTATCAGAAAATGTGGAATTTGCTCGAAAGTGTGAGGAAGAAGGAATAGTGTTTATAGGTCCTGACCACATAATGATGAGTAAATTAGGTGATAAAATAAAGTCAAAAATTGTGGCCAATTCTGTAAGTGTTCCTACTATTCCAGGAATTGAAGAGGCAGTTAAATCTGAGGATGAAGCAAGAAAATTTGCTGAATTCTGTGGATATCCTGTTATTTTAAAGGCATCTGCCGGAGGCGGCGGAAGAGGTATGCGTATTGCATGGCGTGAAGATGATTTAATTAGAGAGTTCAGAAGTGCTCAAAGTGAAGCAAAAAAAGCTTTTGGTATAGATGATATATTTATAGAAAAATATTTAGACAAACCTAAACATATAGAGGTACAAGTTCTTGGTGACAATTACGGGAACATTGTTCACTTGTTTGAAAGAGATTGTTCTATTCAGAGAAGACATCAAAAGGTAGTTGAATTTACTCCTGCTTTATCTATAACTAATGAGCAAAGAGAAGCAATATGTCAGGATGCACTTAAAATAGCAAGGGCAGTAAATTACAAAAATGCAGGAACATTAGAATTTCTGGTAGATAAGGATGGAAATCACTATTTTATTGAAATGAACCCAAGAATTCAGGTTGAGCATACTGTTACTGAAATGGTTACAGGAATTGACTTAGTACAGGCACAGATATTAGTGGCTCAAGGATATGAATTAGCTTCACCTGAAATTAACATAAAATCACAAGATGATATTAAACTTAATGGCTATGCTATCCAATGTAGAGTAACAACAGAAGATCCGGCAAATAACTTTGCTCCTGACACAGGGAAAATTGACGTATACAGAACCGGTTCAGGTTTTGGTGTGCGACTTGATGGTGGAAACGGATTTACAGGAGCTGTTATAAGCCCTTATTATGATAGCTTGTTAGTTAAGGTAATTTCGCACGGCCGTTCATTTAATGATGCTATAAACAAAAATGCAAGAGCATTAAAAGAATTAAAGGTACATGGAGTAAAAACAAATATAGGTTTTTTATTAAATGTCTTAAATCATGAAGTTTTTAAGAATGGTCAATGTGATACAGGATTTATAGCAGATAATCCATCCCTTTTGAACGTTAGAGGTGGCGAGGATAAGGAATTAAAACTACTAAATTATATCGGTAATATTGTTGTTAATGAAACTAAGGGTGTTAAGCCTCAATTTAATGTACCCATTGTTCCTAATTTAAAAAATGCTGAAATTAAGCCGGGATTAAAGCAGTTGTTGGATTCTAAAGGGCCTAAAGAGGTCTCAAATTACGTTTTGCAACAGAAAAAATTGTTATTGACTGATACCACAATGAGAGATGCGCATCAATCATTGATGGCAACAAGGGTAAGAACCGTTGACATGGAAAAAATAGCTCCTGCAATGGCAACATTGGCAAGTGATTTGTTCTCAATTGAGATGTGGGGTGGTGCAACATTTGATGTTGCATATAGATTTTTAAAAGAAGATCCATGGGAAAGGTTAAAAACTCTGAGAGAAAAAATACCTAACATATTGTTTCAAATGCTGCTTAGAGGTGCAAATGCTGTAGGATATAAAAACTATCCTGACAATGTTATACGAGAGTTTGTAAAAACATCAGCAAAAGCAGGTATAGATGTATATCGTATATTTGATTCTTTAAATTGGCTTGAAGGAATGGAAATTGCCATAGATGAAGTATTGAATCAAAACAAAATTGTAGAAGCAAGTATATGCTACACTGGTGATATACTTGATGAAAAAAAAGATAAGTACTCTTTAAAATACTATGTTGATTTAGCTAAAAAGCTTGAAAAAAGAGGAGCTCACATTTTAGCTATAAAGGATATGTCAGCCTTGTTAAAGCCTATGGCTGCCGATAAGCTTATTAGAGCTTTAAAAAGTGAAATAACCATACCTGTGCATTTGCATACTCACGATACAAGTAGCAATGGCGTTGTAACTGTTTATGCTGCTGCAAATGCAGGAGTTGACATTGTTGATACTGCTTTTAACTCCATGGCAGGTTTAACAAGTCAGCCACCTTTAAATTCAGTTATAGCCGCTATGAACAATACAGAAAGAGACACATTGATTGATTTAGATGATATGCAAAAAATTTCTGATTATTGGGAAGCAGTAAGACCTGTGTATAGTAAATTTGAGTCAGGATTAAAAACCGGTACAGCTGAAATATACAAATATGAAATACCTGGAGGCCAATATTCAAACTTAAAACCACAGGTTGAAAGTTTTGGACTTGGTCATAGATTTGAAGATGTCAAAGAAATGTTTAAAACTGTTAATGAAATGCTTGGGGATATAGTTAAGGTAACACCTTCGTCAAAGGCTGTAGGTGACATGGCAATATTCATGGTTCAAAATGATTTGTCACCTGATAATATTTTTGATAAAGCAAAGGGTATGGATTTTCCTGATTCAATTGTTTCATATTTTGAAGGTATGATGGGTCAGCCTGAAGGAGGATTTCCTGAAGATTTGAGTAAGTTAGTGTTAAAGGGCAAGAAACCTATAAAGTGTAGACCCGGTGAACTATTGCCTCCTGAAGACTTCGATGCAATTAAAAAATCTATTAAGGAAAAGTTCAATCTTGAAGGAACTGATGAAGAAGCTCTAAGCTATGCTTTGTATCCTAAGGTACTTGAAGATTATTTGAAAAACATCAAGGAAGAAGGAAATCTTAGATTTATGGGTAGTGACATATTCTTCCACGGTTTAGAGGAAGGTGAAACCTGCGAAGTTAAAATTGCTGAAGGTAAAAAACTGAGCATTAAACTTGTTGAGGTTAAATCAAATAATGATGGTACTAAAGATTTAGTGTTTGAAGTTAATGGTAACAGAAGAGTAATAACCATAAAAGATAAAAATGCAATTAATTTAAAAAGCTCTGTAGCAGAGGTAGTAATGGCTGATACAGGAAATCAATATGAAATTGGAGCAAATATACCTGGAAATGTTTATAAAATTCTTGTTAAGCAAGGTGATAAGGTGGAAGCTGGGCAGCCAATTGCCATATTGGAAGCTATGAAAATGGAAACCAATGTGTTAGCTCCTTTAGCAGGAACGGTAGCTAAAATACATGTTAAAGAAGGCCAACGAGTTGTGGCAGGAGAGTTAATTGCTGAATTAGAATAAATTAATTAAAAGATGAGATTTTGCAACTACTCATTATGTCGGTTTCATCATCATGAGCATTGCATGTCTCATCTTTTTCATTTGTAAAAAATTGAGTTTTATCCTATAATATAGTAAAGCATTAGGAGGGTTGGTATGAATAAATTTAAAGTGGCATTATTGCAGACAAAAGTGTACGATGATAAAGAGAAAAATGTAGAAAATGCAGTTAAATTAATAGAAAAGGTTTCAAGAGAGGGAGCAGATTTAGCAGTGTTTTGTGAAATGTTCTGTTGTCCATATGATAACTCTTTTTTTAAAGCTTATGGCGAAGTTGAAGGAGGTTATGCTTATTCAGCTATGCAAAAAGCCGCAAAGGATTTTGGTATATATGTGGTAGCCGGAACAATGCCTGAATTAGAGGAAGATAAAGTGTACAATACATCCTATGCATTTGATAGAAGCGGAAAACTAATTGCTAAACATAGAAAAATGCATCTCTTTGACATCGATATTGAGGGAGGACAATATTTTAAAGAATCTGATGTACTAACACCAGGAAAGGATGTAACTTTATTTGAAACTGAATTTTGCAAAGTAGGCCTTGCTATTTGTTATGATATTAGATTTCCTGAATTATCAAGATTAATGGCCGTTGAAGGAGCAGAGGTTATTATTTTTCCCGGTGCTTTCAACATGTCAACTGGACCTGCACATTGGGAGCTTAGTTTTAGGGCAAGAGCCCTTGATAACCAAGTTTATACAATAGGGGTTTCTCCTGCAAGAGATTTAGATTTCTCATACCATTCTTACGGAAATTCTATTGTTGCATCTCCGTGGGGAAATGTACTTAATAAAATGGATGAAAAAGAAGGGTATATAATTCAAGAAATTGATTTGGATTATGTTAAGAAAATAAGAAATGAATTACCTTTATTGAAGCATATTAGGAAGGATATTTATTTATTAAACAAGCTTTAAGAGTATATAGACAATATTTATTAAATAATTCGCTTAATATTTACTGTCATTAATCAACAAATTAAGACATGTATCATAATAATATAGTAAAAAGGAGATTTTTCATGCGAATTATTATAGATGGCGATGCTTGCCCCCAACGTGTCAGAGAAATTTGTGAGCAAGCAGCTAAAGAATTTAAAATTGAATTGATTATAGTAGTAGATATAGATCATTACATTGTCAGTGATTTCGAGGTAATGATTGTTGAACAGGGTAGGGATTCTGTAGATTATAAAATTGTTCAAATTTTCAAGAATGGAGATATTTTAATTACACAGGATTATGGTCTTGCCAGTTTAGTTCTGTCGAAAGCATCAGCTGTTATTCATACAGCAGGATTTTTCATTAACAATAACAATATTGATAATCTTTTGCAATCAAGATATATAAGTGAAAGGGTAAGGAAGCAAGGAGGCAAGACAAAAGGACCATCAAAAAGAACTAAAGAGCAGGATGAGAACTTTAAAAAGTGTCTTTATAAGGTTCTTAATGAGAAATTAGGAAAAGGTAGCAAAAGAAACATTAGGAAACCATATTAAACTTATAGGAGGAAATATGTCCAATTATGCAAAACGAATGAAAACAATGGAAAAGCAAGCCAATATAATTAAAAGCTTATTTAACTCTATGAACGACCCTAACGTAATTTCATTTGGAGGAGGGGCTATTGCAAAAGAATGCCTACCTGTTGATATAATTAGAGAAATTACAGATGATATTATGAGAGTAGATGGCAGAGGCTATGAAATTTTATCTTATGGACCTGTTCTTGGTGCCAAGGATTTAAGAGAGGTAATAGTAAAGGACTTATTAGC